>CAYFHZ010000060.1:0-10531 GCA_964342535.1 uncultured Bacteriovoracaceae bacterium
TTCTTATTCACAAATTCCTTAATGAAAACATCAAAATTATCACCTAGTGCTGTTTGCTCATTTCTCATTGAGCCCGAATTATCAATTACCCAAAGGATATCAAGTTTAAGACCATTTTCATTTTGAGTGAAATTATCAGAAACATCTTCTAAAGCAATTTCTGGTTCTTCTTCTTCAGGAGTTGTTTCAGATGAATCTTCCTCATCTACTGTACTATCTTCACCTGACTCAGACCCACTTTCATTACTTGAATCTTCACCTGACTCAGACCCACTCTCAGTACTTGAATCTTCACCTGACTCAGACCCACTCTCAGTACTTGAATCTTCACTTGACTCAGATTCACTCTCTGAGTTTGAATTGTCAGCAGTACTAGATGTTGATTCATCGGTTTCGATCGTTTCTTCATCTTCAGATGTCACAGTAGGATTTTCTCTTTCATACTGCTCACTTAAAGAATCAATAAACTCTTTTTCATAGAATTCTTCCTCTTGACATGAAGCAAGTGTAGAAAGAATTAAGACAGTCGCAATTAACTTTCCAAAGCCTATTGTTTTCATTTTCCGCTCCCATATGGGTCGCGTTTGGGCAAACACAGATTAATAAAAGACTAGAAATAGGTTTCATTAATCAAAGATTGAAAATCTACTTGAGTTAAGTTTGCCAAGCGGGTTTCTTTGGTCTGGATCACTTTCTACGTACAACCATCACTCACGTACCACACTAAACCAAAGAGTTCTTTAGAAGTTTAAACATTATTGTCATATACCTTATTGTTTTAATCAAGGAATTCCTTAATAAAAAATGAATTAATGATGGATATCAGTAACTTATACTATCAATTTTGGGGGGCCCTTTAGACGTTTTTCGTACGCATTCTTTATAATTGTTTAATGTCTTGCTAAGAAAATTTTAGTTCTTTCTTAATAATTTTGGAAATGTTTTCCCGTAGAAATTATAAATTAACTCTTGCTATCTGGTGCTCCGATTAGCCCTTAGCTAGAGAGGTGATGAATGTTAACTGGTTTATTAAAAAAGCAAAATAAGCAAAAAAACAAAGTTGAACTTGTGGAGTTTATACTGATGCAAGAAGAACATCGATGGATAAGTGAGAATCAATATGTACAAGCACATTTTTTAGATTTTCTTGAGAAATTACCACTTAAAATTCTTGAAGATGTATTTATTAAAAAGATGACATTATTTGTTCGTTCAACTGGTAAGTATGCATGTTCTGTTACTCCATTACAGCAAAATATCATCATTATTTTTCCTGAAGTCTATGGTCTTTTGACAAAGACTTATGATGGCTGGGCAAAAGCAGTTTTAGCACATGAAGTAGGGCATGTTCATTTAGATCACGGTGAGTACCAAGAGGATCCAATGGAGGCCCAGGTTGATGCAGATGAATTTGCATGTAAAATGGGATATCTCGAGGAGATTGAAAGTTTTCTTCATGAGCAACCAGAAAGTGTTGAAAAAAGAGTGCGGCTCAGTTTTATTACGAGTTATTATTTTTCTCAAGATGAGAATCAGTCGCCTTTTGAGGAAATTTAGCAATAGGGTGATAATGAACTTTTTTAACCCTAATCGTGTCACCTATAAGAGTTGTTAAGCGTTCAATTGATTTATGGTTTCCTGTTAAGTAAATATCAATATGATATTGACCTTGATAGACAGGATGTGGTTCTTCTCGGATAAGGAGCTTATCAATTTGTTCTTGGGAAATAATATCCCGTAGAGTTCCTGTCACAGAGCCGAAAGACAAAACTTCAATATGAAAATCTTTTGAATCACCTTTTTCTTCTAGCATTTTGTTTATTGGACTGACCGCCCTAAGAATTAAAAGAACAGTTATTGAAAATAATAATGCCGTAAATGGATAGCCAACACCAACTGTATAGCCAATGGCCGCAACGACCCAAATAGTAGCAGCAGTTGTTAGCCCCGTAACACTTCCTTGTCCTTGAATAATTGCTCCAGCACCCAAGAAACCAATACCACTTACAATTTGAGCGGCCAGCCTATTAGGGTCAATCATTCCGCTTTGATGGTGGGATTCTAGATTTAGCAGAGACATACTTGTATAAATCGTTGCCCCAACACAAATCATAATATTTGTTTTAAGTCCTGCGGCTTTTAGTTTTACCTCACGATCATAACCAACAATTCCTCCCAAAATAATAGAGGCCACTATCTGGACACCTAGTCCAAAGTAAATAGAAACTTGTCCGAAAAGCTCAAGCGTCATTTTGGTATTGGCAAATGTAATCATACTGAAAAGCTCCTATTATTTGTTTATTCATACTATTTTAGTTAAAATTACACTACTTATCAATGACAAGAGAGGTTTTATGGGGTTCTTTGATTTTTTTACCAATCAATCTCAACCAGAATTAAAAAAATTTAATCAATTATTTATAGAATTACAAAATAATTTTCCTGATTTAAGTGAGAAGGATTTGGTTGTTAGTAGCTGTATCGCAGGCTTATTAGCAAGAATTGCATATGTTGATTTTCATTTAGATCCAGAAGAAATTAGAAAGATCGATCATCTTATTCAAGACTGGAGCTTTAATCCTGAAATTGATTCTTCCGTTTTAGCAAATATGGCCATTACTCATATTAAAGAAATGGCAGGTTTGGAAAATCATCTTTATGTTCATCCTTTAAATGAGTACTTGAGCCAAGAAGATAAGTATAGAGTTCTCCAATCACTTTTTTTAGTTGCTGCCAGTGATGGAAATGTTGATACCGTAGAATCTGAAGAAATTCGAATTATTACTAAAGGGCTTAATCTTTCAAATCAGCACTTTATTGCAGCTAGGGCAGGGGTAGCTAAATATCTTGGAGCTTTGAAAAGATAGTTCTTGAGTTGAACGCCTTGTTATTGCTGGGAATTAGGAAAAGCCGTACCCGTCTTTATGTGATCTAATTAGGTATGTTATTCTATAGTAGTAAATTTAAACAGGATGTTTATGAGTACTGCTAAAAAATTAAAAAATAAAAGTATCTACCATAAATTTGATAAAATTGATGGTTCACACCCTATAAAAAATATCGTACCAGATGGTTTTGTCGATTATCCTGCACGAGTTCGCTCTGGTGGAAAAATAAACTATTTTAACTTTGAGCTTGCAGAAGAAATGGGATTAATACCTAAAGATCATGAAGCAAAGTTAAACTCAGAACTTGAATCTAAAATAATTGAAACATTTTCAATTCAAATTATTAATGAGTACGATCAAATGCGTAACAGAAAGTTTCCTGAGTCGCAAATGATAAAAGGCACCTATATGGCCACTCGTTATCTTCAGCTACAACATGAAGATAAAAAAGGAAAAACTTCTGGAGATGGTAGAAGTATATGGAATGGTTCAATTACTCATAAAGCTAAAGTATGGGATATCTCTTCTTGTGGAACAGGAGGGACTTGCTTAAGTCCAGCTACAAGTAAATATAATAAGTTTTTTGAAACAGGAGATCCTAGTATTTCTTATGGGTGTGGATTTGCAGAAGTTGATGAAGGGCTCGCTACAGCACTCATGAGTAAAATTTTTCAATACAATGGTATGAAAACTGAAGAATGTCTTTGTATTATAGAATTTGAAAATAATTATTCAATTAATGTAAGGGCCTACTCAAATCTTTTAAGACCAAGCCACTTTTTTCTCTATCTTAAGCAGGATCGATTAGAGGATCTGACAAACTTAATGGATTACCATATCGAAAGAGAAATAAAGAATAATCACTATGAAATTAATTCTGCATCTAAGGCAAAATATGATTTTATGTTGAGAAAATTTAATCAAGATTTTGCCCATTTGGTAGCAGACTTTGAGGATCAATATATTTTTTGCTGGCTAGATTGGGATGGTGATAATATTTTGATGGATGGTGGAATTATAGACTATGGATCTATTCGCCAGTTCGGTCTATTTCATAATGAGTACCGATATGATGATATAGAAAGGTATTCTACAAATCTGAGTGAACAAAAACTAAAAGCAAAGTTAATTGTTCAAAATATGTGTCAAGCAATAGATTATATTAAAACAGGAATAAAAAAACCGTTAAATGAATTTACAAGCTGTATTGAGCTTGAAGAATTTGAACATTTTTATAACAAAAGAAAAAACTATAATCTTCTATATCGAGTTGGATTTTCTGATCGCAAAATCAAACAATTCTTAAAGCGGGAAGAGAATCTTGTAAATAAGTTTAAAAAAACGTTTAGTTATTTTGAGAAATTTAAATCTTATAAAGGAGAGGAAAAAGTCTCCGATGGAATTAATACCAATGCTATCTTTTCAATGCGAGACCTACTAAGAGAGTTACCTCAGGTCATTTTATTTAGTGATGATTTAGTCACAGTCGAAGAAATGGTCGATATGATGAAAACTAGTTATGCAAGGCCAAAAGATTTGAATTTTTCATCCTATGCCAGAAAACAAGCTCAGTTATTTATTTCTCAATATACAAATTTGGTTGATCGTATGGCCACATTATTTCAGGAAGAAAAAGAATCAACATTACTTGGGATGATTGAAAGAAGTCAATCGATTAATATGCCAGATCGTATGACTGGTGATGCAATCACTCATATTGTCGATCTTATAATGAAACAGGGGAAATCTTTTAAAGCAAAAGATAAAAGTCGATTTATTAATGAAATCTCCTATTTACAAATTACGACACCAGAGAAAGAACATACTATATCTAAGAAGACTCCTTCAAAGTTAGTTGAGGAAGCTCTTCATATTTTACAAACATATAGAGAAGGTTTATGAAATTAGTTTTCTATAGTGGAGGACATGCTCACGAGAACGAAAAAGTTGATCAGCGCCTTCTAAGTCTATTTAGAAGAAAAGATTTAAAACTGACATTTATCCCTTCCTGTGGACATTACTCTCAAGAATATTATTTAGAAATTATTGATCAGTATAAAGTTTTTGGAATAAAAAAATTCATGAAGTTCAATATTGATCGTCCTTTTAGTGATACTTTAAAAAAATTTGCTTTTAATGCTGATATTATTCATCTTGGTGGTGGTAATACATTCTATTTTTTAAAAATGCTAAGAAAAGCAGGACTTTTAAATGAATTAAGAGAGTGGGTTAAGAATGGTGGTGTGCTTACAGGATTAAGTGCAGGTGCGATTATGATGACTAAACATATACATACTGCTGGCTTTCCATCATTTGACTGTGATGATAATGAATATAATGTTAAAAATTTATCTGCACTTCAACTTGTAGATTTTGAATTTTTTCCTCATTATAAAAACTCAAAAAGATATGATTTAGAGCTTATTGAATATTCAAAAAAAAATAAGCTTCCTTTATATGCTTGTCCCGATGGAAGTGGTATTTTAGTTACTGATGATGAAGTCAGTTTTATAGGCAAAGCTTATTGTTTTTATGGTGGTAATAAATTTCGTGTTGCTTAAATTATTCTGGAATTGATTTCGTATAATCCGTTGAAACTTGCATAATCATACGCCAACAACTTGCTGCTCTTACAATCTTTTCTGAAGGACAGTAAGTTCCATATTGTTGACATGTACTATCTGCTTGTACCATATCGACTTGTACAGTGGTTCCAAAAGTCGTTGTATTTCTCGCAGAACCATAAGAAATAATTGAAGAACAAGAATCGACTTCAACCGGGTCAATATATTTATATTGATAAGGTGAACCTAAGTAGAAATCAGAAAGACAGTTCGAGGAATCATTAGGATCTATATCATTACATTTAATATCTCTTAATGCGACTCTAAAGCGAAGCTTAGTATAAACATAGCTATCTGCTATTTGTCCTGTTGCTCTCCCATAACAATATTCTTCTCCTGCTGTAGGATAGGGTTGTGATTTAACCATAAACCTAATATCTAACTTTGAGTCCGATTGAAATAGAGCGCTTGCTTCTTTCAAAGTGGGCATTGTTGAAGATGCCAGTTCGTCAGAATATTCTCCAGGTGCCCAAGTTTGATGACCGGCCAATAATAAATCAAAGTGGTAGAGGGCCAAACCGTCGCCAGTACCATCGGAAGTTGTCCCTGTACAACTAGAAGTTGTTGTCGTGGAAGTCGTTGTCGTTGATGAATCAGAATCAGTGTCTGTGTCTGTATCTGTATCAGTATCTGTACTGCTAGAGCTAGATGAACTCGACGAGCTATCAGGCAAACAACCAGTGAACATTAATAGTAAAGCAAGAAGAATTGAACATTTCATAATATTTCCTTCATAAATTCTCTTATACTATATCGGATGGTCGAAGTTAGAACTTTAGCTAGAAACTCAGTTTTTGTTTTAAGTTGTTGAAAAGTCGAGATACCTAACAAGTTCTGTTGATAAAGGAGTAAGATTCTTTTACCATTATAGGAGTATGAATAAAAATAAACTATTTACATTAATTGAGCCATATTTAGATCAACTTTATTCTTTTTCTTTTGCGATGGTAGGAAGTGAAGAGGCTTCTCTTCATATTATTAATGATGCTTATACTGTCTTTATTATGAAAGAAAGACAATCATTGGCCGAATTAGAAGATGATTCTCCTCAAAGTTTAAAATACTGGAATGATACCCTTGTCATAAGTTTATATGAAGAAATTTATCAACTAGCTCGTAAAAGAGAGATTGAGAATGAGAACCAATACTTGGGTACAGAAGAGTTTTCTCAGTACTTTAGTTTAAGTCTTTTTCATCGTGCTTTACTTTTTTTAAAACATATTGATGAAATGCCAATTGAGAAGTTAGAACAAGTTTTTGACTTTGAAAGACATGAGCTAGTAGAAGCACTCTATAATGCCAACTATAAACTTTCTCAAATTGAAAGTTCTCTTGACGGAAGGAGCTGGAATTAAGATGGAAAAACATACTCTAGGAAACCTTATTCCATTTGCAAATGGCACTCTTTCTTTAAAAGATAGAAAAAAAATCATAAGTGAAGTAGGAGATTTTCAAGACTATTTAACTAGAAAAGAAAGAGAAAAAGAATTCCTATTAGATCTTATTCCAGATAAAAAGTTGAATCCTTCTTTAAGAAGGCGTCTCATACAAAAAATGTTTACAACAACAGACGATCTTATACCTCAAGAAAAGTTTCAAACTTATAAGAAAATAAAAAAGTTTTTAAACGGACCTGCGTTTACTATTAAATTTTAATTATCTCTAGTTATTATTTAAGACCAGTACAAAATTAATAGCAAATTGATCATCTTCTAGAATTTCATGTGGTGGATTAGGTAGGGAACTCATATTTTTTAAGACATTCATGAAGAAGTTTTGTAGATCAGATATTCGACTCCATTCTAATGTTTGGATTCTAAGAATATCTCCATTTTTATCATAAACGACTCTTCCGGCCATTTTTTGCTTGTTTTGTGTAAGTGGAAAACGTTTATGAGGGTTTTTAAGCTCAAACTCGTTAAGCTCTTTTTGGAATGAGTTTATATAAGCAATGATTGTTCTTTTTTGAAAACTATAGAATACAAGTTCTTTTTGGTTTAATTCGTCTTCATGAATACCCTTTGGTACTTCTAAATCAATATTCACATTAGTATCAGCTAAAGCTTGAAGGGCTTGGCCAGATGTCATAAATCCAGGGGCTGGGGTCTTTAAAAAATTTTTTATTTGTTTATCTGCAATATGTAATTTCGTCTTCTTTGCCGTAGACAAACCAGTCTCAGACTTTTTATCGATTTGGTTTTCTTTTTTTCCAGGAGGAGTAATTGGTCGTGGTTTAAAAGCGAGGTTTTTGAGCTTTGGTTTATTTTTTTGCGCTTGTTTTTTTTGTGGTAAATAAACTAGATTTTTCTTTTTCGAATATTCCTCCCCAATAGTTCTAATGTTAAGAACATTCTTGTGAGGGGTCTCCCTTGTTAGAGGTTCAAAAAAATTAAATTGATCAGTTTGCCCAAGTAAGATAAGGGAGTGAAGGATCAAACTTAGAAAAACAGAGGTAAATATATTTTTTTTACGCTTACTTTGCATAATCACTTAACATTGTATAGGAGTTCTATGCCATGAGTAAATGTTTAGGTTAAATTGTAATTTCTACTTAGTTTCCACAACGTAATATAAGGCACTTACAAATCTACAAGATGAAATCCTTATGTATTTTAAGCAAGATGGGACATAATTTACCAAACTTGACGAAACTAGGTATCAGTTGAGAAAATATCTTGTAACTCAATGATGAGTTTTATCAAAAGCTATGGATTAAAGCATGATCTCAAAAATTTTAAAAACGAAAACAATTATAGCGGCAGGGCTTATTGGAATCACCTCTTTGGTAACAATGTCTTATATTGGCTTAAACTCTGCTTCAAATAGATCAGATATATACCGTTTAAACAGTGGAATAGATATTTGTTTCCAAAGAATTTCTCAGTCATTTACTGCACTTATGATTAGAGATCTTTCCTCCGCATATTTAAGCAAAGATTTTCATTCGGTTACAGGTGAGTGTTTTAATGAAGTTGCAAGAAACCTTTCTAGTGTAAATGCAAATAAAAATATTTTAACGAGTGTTAATAATCTTAAAAGTGATTTTTATTGGTTTGGTCAAAAAGTTACTAAAATACAAGGTATGTTACAAGAATCTGATATGGATTTATCAAAGTCCAATATTACGCAAAAGTACTATGAATTGTATTCACTGAAATCTGAAATTGAAGATAGTCTATCTCAAGTTGGGGAGCAAAATTATGATTCACTTGGCCTCTCTAAATGGGCAAGTTATATTTCTGTCTTTATCATGTTTTTAGCTTCAATGGCCTTTCTATTAAAGAAAAAGATCACTTTGACCAGGGAAAGCGAGCTTTTAACACAGCTGGAAAGTTCTATGGAAAATGATTACGAAACAAAATCTCGCTTAATTGATCAAATTCTAAATGAAAATTTAAGTAAGAAATCTGCAAAGATGATTACTAATATGTTTAGAAAACTTGAAGGAGAGTTAGTTGAAACTCAACAAATTCTTTTAAGGTCGAACACACATACTCAACAAGAGATTTATGATATAACAAATGAGTTTGAACATATTAATACAATAAATGATGAGACAAATTTAGAAACGATACTTGAAGCTCAAAATCAACCTTATGAGCAAGAAGTTTTAGAGATCGGTGAGGAGCTTGATCTTATTTTGCTTACTGCGGTTGAAACTCTAAAAGATAAATTAGTCACATCCAATATTGAAGTCGATTTTAATTTCAGTGAGCAACTTTACGTAAAAGGTAAGGAAGAGGATATCCAGCAGTTCTTGTATACATTAATGAACCATCTTGTTTCTAATATTAGTGATGATTCGAAAAGAAAATTGAATATAAAGAGTAAGGCCCTAGGTGGATTAGTATATTGTCAATTTGAGTTAGATAATAATAGTCTAAGCTCTGAAGAGACTGCCGTTTTATTAGGTAAAGAACCACAAGAAGATACTCCTGTGGGCTTAGTACTTCTAAAAGAGCTTCTGAAAGATATTGGTGCTGGAATCAATATTGAGAATAAATTTGATAGTGAAAAACAGTATTATACAACACTAATCGATATTATCTTTGATAAGGCGAGAGCAAAAGAAGTAAGCTCAGAGAAAACTGCAACTCAAATTGTTAAAGGTAATAAGGCTGAAATTAGAAAGTATTTAGACGGTCAACTTGGTCTTACTTAAATCTTATTTTTCTAAAACTTTAATCTTAGAGCGACAATGCTTGACTAGTACATCGCTAACCTTGTTCATAAACTCTTCTGCTGTACAGGGCTTAGTTACAACGTATTTGATTCCAAAGTGAATAGCTTTTTTGACTTCATCACCAGTAACATTACCTGAGAGAATAATGATAGGGGTAGGCTTTTCCTTACGTATCCTTCTTTCTTGAGCTCTTAAACTTTGGATAAATTCAATACCACGAACATTTGGCATAATAAGGTCAGTAACAATGATATCAAAAGATTGGTTTTGACACTTTCTTGTGGCTTCACTTCCATCTTTTGCTTCAACGATGAAATCGAATATATCCATCATATCTAAAAATGTTTTTAATGTATCTCTAATTTCAGTTTCATCGTCAACAACAAGAATACTCAACTTTTCACCTGGTCTTAACTGAATTCTCATAACATTTTCTCCCTAAGGAATTATAATAAGGACATCTACTATTTTACAAGTTTAGAGTAAATTTTCTAACTATTTTTTTTAAGTATTAATACAAGTTTAACTTACTTTACTTCATGGCCATGCTTTTATAATCTTGAGTAGTTAACTTTATCTGAGAGAGTTTTTGAATTTAAATAGAACAGATTACCTAATTTATACAGTCAAGCAATTGGGACGAGTTTATTTTGCTGGACTCTTACTCATGTTGCTTGTTAGGTCAGTATTTACTTTTTACTTTGGTGATTTTGTATTAATTTCTGGGACTTTGTGCCAAATATCAAGGATTGTCTGTCCTTCCTCCTTGTCCAGAGTTTGAAAAAAATGCGGCTCAAGCTGAATAGTACCAATAGTTCGATTGTGGTAGTCTCAAA
>CAYFHZ010000061.1:0-10528 GCA_964342535.1 uncultured Bacteriovoracaceae bacterium
CCCATACTTGGTCTATCTAGACCTACAATTAGTTTTGCTAAAGTTGTTTTCCCACAACCACTTTCTCCTACAATGGCAACTTTCTGCTTGGCGTAAATAGAAAGGTCTAGATCATTTAATATCCATGGCAAATTATCCTCATAGCGAAAACTCACTCTATCAAATTTAATTTTACCTTGAAATTGAAGACGATGTGACCTTCTTTCAAAAACTGTTGGCTCCTCTGCATTGACACCTACAATGTCATTTATTTTTTTAAGTGATATTTTTAATTCTTCATATTCATTAAAAAGCCCCACTAGTTTATCTATATGTCCGATTATTGTTCCAAGATACATCGTTATAGCAATAATCTTACCAGCGGACATCTCTCCTTTAAGGGCC
The DNA here is from genome assembly GCA_964342535.1 of uncultured Bacteriovoracaceae bacterium. Taxonomy (GTDB): domain Bacteria; phylum Bdellovibrionota; class Bacteriovoracia; order Bacteriovoracales; family Bacteriovoracaceae. The sequence goes on from CAYFHZ010000061.1 coordinate 385, forward strand.
ATCTCTGCACATAAATAGATACAAATAATTCGAACTATGGCTGCAATGCTACCCAGTAGAAATGTAATTTTCGAATTCAAATTTTCAGTATGTTCGGATTTTCTTATTAAGTCAGAAACCTGCTTTTCCCATTTTCTTTGAATAGTAGATTCTGCTGCACTAGCTTTCACGGTTCCAACACTAGATACGACTTCAGTCATAAGACTTTGCTGTTGGGACCCATCCTCAAAAATATCATTATATAACTTAAGTAGGGGCTGAATAAAGAAATATCTAACTGCAAAAAATACAGGAAGTAAGCTAAGCGCAATAAGTGCTACTTTCGAATTATAATAGAACAAAAAACCACATGCTAATACAATTCCAATTAATGTTTCTAAGAAGGTATAAAAACTTTCCACCATAAAATCACGTAGTCGATCTACTTCAGCTATTCGATTTAAAATACCACCTATTTTAAGTTTTTGAATTATTTTGAGATTTAAATTTAGTACTTTATCGTAAATACTCGTTAAGAAAATTTGTTCTATTTTACCTGAATAAACCGATGTCACTAATGTGATCATTGTGTTAAAAATGAGATTAAAAAATGATAGTAAGAACATACCACCTACACCAACCCACAGTGAATCAAAGTCTTTTGATGGAAGGATGTCATCAATTACGTAACCAGTAACCATTGGTATAAATAAGTCTACTATTGTCACAAGAATGACTAGACCAAAAACAGTCATTAAATAAACATTTTGATCTTTGAGGTGATCAGATAGTTTTTTCTTTAAGTCTAATAACTCTAAACTTGTTCTCGGCTCTGGCCAGAGTGGTTCAGAAATAACAATGACACTTCCGACCTGTTTTTCCGTTAGTGATATATAGTTACCAACTGAATCAAAGAACAATAATTTTTTATTAAATCCCCCCATAAAAATCAAAATGTTCTCCTCAAATATCGTGATAAACCGATCTTGATTCATGTATTGTTGCTGCTTAACCTTATACCCCAAAGTGTAAAAAACCTGTGATAAATCCCCAATACTTAGTGGTGTTTTCAGCAGAAGGTTATCAAAACTTGTAAAATCAAATTCCATTCCCCATAAATGACTAATGTTCTTTGCAAATGTTTCAAAAAATTCTTCTTTATATTCGGCTGAAGACAATCTTGATATATCAAATTTAGCTCTCAAATACTCAGCTTCAAATTCACTAATAGGGAAAGAAGAGTTCATTTTTTTGATTTTTGTTTTTTGTCTTTTTGGCTCAATTTCACGTAAAAAAGGTTCACTTGAAATAAAATCTATTACGTTTCTATCGAGAACACGCTTTATTTTTTCGATTTCAATCACATGAAAATATGAATCCTGTTTTGTTGTTACAAAGATCTCTACTTTTGGGTCAGATATAAAGCTTCCTCCCCACCAAGACATCTCATCTAGAATAACTTCAAAATTTTCTCTTTTAATTGTATAATTACCATTTGCACAAAAGTGTAGTGCCGGACCCGGTTTATATTTTCTTTTTTGTGGAATCTTAACAACTTTTTTTTCGAAAAGATTGAAAAGTTGTAACATTTTATTAAATGGAACTTCAAGTTCATCAAGTTTCTTTTTAAACAACCTAATAGCTGAATTCGATGTCATTAAAAAAAGATAATTAAACAAGCCTTCAGTTTTACGTATATGATCTATAAAAATTGATCTAGGCACTTTTAAAACTGTCGTTGGTCCATCAGCTTTTGCATTATAACTAACAGGAGAATTAAGTAGCAAACTTCGTAAATTTAGTGATCTACCTATTTGAAGATAACCGATTAAGTCCTCTGTTCCAGTCAAATCCTCGCGATAAAGCTTCAAACTTTCATCTATCGGAATAATTAAAAAGTCTAACAACTCTCCTCTTTTAACAATGATATCATTGCTAGGATAATGTTCAATTTTTCCATATTCATAAAACAAATTTTCAAAACTAGGATCTAGCTTTATGAAAGAATAGTTTTTAATTTTTTCTATAAACTGAGACTCGGCCATTGCTAATCCCCAAACATCTCATCTTTTAAATTTAACATTTTCTGGAGGGCAACATATAATATTCTTTGGCGCTTTTTTATGATTTGTCCATCAAATTCCATACCTAATTTGAATTCGTATTTTTTATCATTTTTTACAAGAAATTGTTCCTGTAAAACAACTTTAGCGATATAGAAATTTCCTTTTTGCTCAACAGGTTTTACATCAGCAGAAAGTGATTCGATGACACCGAACAAGGCACCATACTCTCTTTCAGGTAAGGCGGTGATACTCATTTTGACTTGCTGTCCTACCTTTACTTCTCCAATGTCTTTATTTGCTATATATACTTCTCCCAACAACTTTATTTGTTCAGGTAGTAAAACCAAGGCAACTTCACCTGCTTTTACAATTTCACCACTTTTTACTTTTAGGTCATATACAATTCCATTAGTCGGTGCGATTAAAGCTTGCTCTAAGTTATACTTTTGCACTATTGGTAATGTTGACTCTAACATTTTTAGATAATTTGTTTGCAATTCTTTAATCTGGTTATTACTTTCTTCTTTCTGTCTATTGAACTCAGCTTTTAGACTTGTTCTTTCTTTAACTAATTCATTGTATTCATTTCTTAGAAGTTTTTTGTTTCTTGTTTTCTCAATTTTATTAATTTTTTTGTCTATCGTTTCGATTTGGCTTATCAGATCGGAGAAATTGTCTTTAAACTTACTTCTAGATTTTAATACTTGAATATATCTTTCTCCACTTAAGAATAAATCTCTAAGTTCTAAGGAAATTTGCCCCTCCTGAAATTTTTTCAAGTCAGTATCAAGAAAACTTCGAATCAACACCTCACAACTTAAACATTCTTCGATACTTTTCTTTACCGAAATAATTTGATTAGAAATAGATTCGTTAAGAGATTTGAGTTCTGATTCATTTAATGCAAATTTTGATAATGCAATTACTTGTCCTTTTTCAATTAACTCACCTTCATTAACTAGAACTTTACTCACTTGAAAATTAGTCAATGATGCAACATTTGTAATATCTTGTTCAGATATTAATTTACCTTCTGACTTCACAGTGATTGCCATTTTTCCAAAATAGCTATAAATCGTTATAAGTATTATAGATATAGTGAGACTATATATAAAAGATTTTTTTGCAAATGTATCTCTTCGATCAAGGTAGCTAGAAACGGCCCAGGTAAAATCGGAATTCTGAAATTTTAACGCTTCTGCACCTGGAACTTTTTTTTCCATACCCTTATTTTCCTACCTTTAAATTTTTATCAGTTTGTATAAAATTTTAGCATGACTTTAGTATTTCTAAGGGTTTGGTATATTTTACCTTATCTTATTTTTTCCTCTCATTCATACTCTCAAGATATAAATACTGGGCTTGATCAAGTACTTAAAATCATCGAAAAAACACCAACTCAAAGCTATTTAAAAAACCTAAAGCTTTACTATCAACTATTAGCGCATTCTCAAACGAAACAAAATCATTGGTCACTCTCAAGTGAATTATCAAGGTCAACACTCAATGAACAGGAAGGTATAGAGTCTGAACGTCAAATCAAAAGCGATAGTTATCAATTGTCATTAGCTTACTCAGACTGGAGTGGTGTTGATATTTCTATTTCACGTCAAAATAACAATGAACTGTATCAAATCCCTTCATCTAGCGATTTACAAAATGAATATTACACTAATTCTGTACAGCTTTCATTTGAACTGGTTCAGGCCGGTGAAAGTGGTATTGCTAGATCGCAAGCATTTTCAAGTTTCCATGAGTATAGATCAGAGCTTGAAGGAATCAAGTCAAGTGAAATTGAATTTATAAAAAATATTCAGAATCACTTTATAAGCTATTATGTTTCTTTATGTAAGGTTAAATTTTTACAAAAATCTCAGATGAATAACAATTCTGCTTACAAAAAAGCGCTTGCTGCTTTTAAAACAGACAATTTAAACAAAAAAGACTTTCTAAACATAAAAGTTACAAGTAATTCGGTAAAGCTTGAAATAATTCAACAACAAAGCCAACAGGCTAACCTTAGGGAACAGGCCATTCAATTTGGCATAGATTATGTTAAACATCTTCAGTCTTTAACGAGTCAATCATTCACATGTCAACTACAAGTACTTCCACAGTGGGTTAATATTAACGAAAAAAAATTAGTTGCTCTCCACCCCAACATAAAAAAGAATCATCACTTAATTCACAAATCAAAACAAGATGTAAATTATGTAAAGTCTTCATATAAACCAAGTATTAAACCATTTATAAAGTTTTCTCAAGGCCCTGAGTCATTTACTGATTATGATAATCAAGCCCTATCCGTAGGTGTACAGGCATCTTGGATTCTTCCATCAGACAAATCATCTAAAGATTTAAAAAGTACACTGGCACAACGCAGGTATGCTCATTCGAGTCTCGAAAATGAAAAATACACACTGCTCTCGGAGGTCAATAGCCTAAAGCAACAATTTGTTAATAATAAAAATATATTAAGAGAAATCCAAAATAATATTGCAACTTATCAAGAATTATTAAATTTATTAAGAGCAAGGATATCTGTAGGAAAAACAGATTCAATTACTTATTCAAATACATATAATCAGTTCGTGAATTCCCAAATAAATGCATTAGATATTTACGCTGAAATAATAAAGACAACAGCCTATATGAAAATCCTTAACAAGGTTATTGAATAAAAACTTTTTATAGTTTCATAACCATAGTAATCTTAATTAATGAATAAAAAAATAGAAAAATATATTTTATCTCTTAATAGTAAAAAAGCGGTATTATATGGCCCACTTCTTAAAAAGCTTCCTGAAATACATAAAGAATCTCTACACTTCCTTATTGATGGAGGTGCTACATTTCAAGATTTAATTCCTGGTTCTATTTCACTTGGTGATGGTGATAGTCACAGTGGTCATTTAGACATTTTACTTCCAAAAGAAAAAGACCTTAGCGATCTAGGATATGCTTTAAACCAGCTACACGAAATGAGAGAACTCTATTTTTACGGCTTTATCGGTAAGCGACTTGATCACCAATTAGCTGTATTTGGAGAAACCTTTCACTTTTTAAAAAAAGGAAACTCTCAAGTTTGTTTTTTTGACAATCACGTTTTTGCGACAAATAGAAAGGAAGTCAATTTGAATATTCTAGATACTTTTAGCATCTTTAGTATTGAAGAAATGAAACTCTCCATTTCAGGACAAGCAAAGTATAAACTCATTAATCAGAGAATCTCCCCTTTCTCATCTCACACATTAAGTAATATTGGAAATGGTACGATTCATATCCAAGCAGACAAACCCTTCTTTATTTTTTATGAATGTAATTCCAATAAATCACATGATATGTTATTGCCTTTACACAAAGAATAAAATATCCAAGTTGAAGCATCCAATAAGTCATATTATTTTTAAAAAAATCCTGTTTCCAAGACTCATGAAATGCATATAAAATCAATGGATGAAGTACATACAGCGCCGCATGTACGAGTCTTTCTCTTTTAGACAAATCGGTATAGAATAATTCATTTTTGATAATCGACAAGCAAGAAAAAATACTCATTATTAAATAAATCATATTAAATTTTGAGTCATAATTCGTAAATAAAGTCATTGCCACTGGAACCAAGAAGAAAAATCCATCAATATATACTGATATATTTTCAAACTTTGTTAGCTCTCTTTTCTTATTCAAAAGGCTTTCATCATAAAAAAATAACAACGAGTGTAAAATTGTGATAAATGTAATAAAAAGAACCATACTCAACCTCACTGATAAGTCTTACTCTATTCTAGAGCAAATTTTCTGGGCAATAAATAGATTTTATTTTAACTAATGTTAATCATCGAATTTATCTATCTTATAATAGAGAAAGGATATTTCACTCTTTAACACCCTAATGCGATAACAATTATAGGAAATTTAATATCCACAAACCAAAGAGGTCATTATGAATAAAATACTTTTAATATCATTTCTAACATTAAGTTTAAACTCAAGCTATGCATTCTCATCAACTAACGATGATAGCTGTCATCAGATCAAACAAGAAAATCAAGCCCCTCATCAAGAATCCAATTCTGGAAGTATCATTGATGCATTAGCTTTAAGTTTAAGCAAAGGAACGATAAAATAAGACAATCCGCCTCAACTATGAGGCGGAAATTTTAAATATACTATTACTGTCATATATTATACACAAATCTTATTTTTCTCCCCATCATTCAAATAATAGTCATAAATATGAAAATTAGGCTTAATATTTTTTTAGAAATCGATTAAAATATAAAAAACTACTTTTAAAGGTAAAATGCTATGGTAAGAAAACCTTGGGCCATTATTATTTTGACATCAATTTTTATACTTATACCTATAGGAAATATCATTACAAGTTATATTGTAAGTCCATATAAAGTATCTTTAAATGATTTTTTATATAGTCTTTTTGCATTTAAGGTCAACCGATTAGCTCTCTTAGAACTCATCATTCCTAGCCTTATTGCTGCTTATGCTACTTACTCTGTAAAAAAATGGAGCTATATTGTATTGGGACTATTTGTCATGTGGGTCTTTTGTTCTGGAGCATATGATCTTTACAGTCACTACGGTCAGGTAAATTTTGTTCAAATCTTCTTTATTTTTGTTGTACCTACGCTCTTTAGTCTTGGTGTAACATTGTATTTCTTTATACCTGCAGTAAAAACGACTTACTTTGATCCGAAGGTAAGATGGTGGGAAGCAAAACCTAGATACATAACTGAATTAGAAGCCAAAATTGTGACATCTGAAGTTCAAGAGATTTGTAAAGTAACAAATTTGTCAGAAGGTGGTGCATTTTTAGAAACAAATATAGACTTTACACAAGACCAAGAGTTCGAACTCATTATTTTAACCCCAGAACAAAGTATTGAGGTACAATCTAAAATTGTATTTAGAAAAGGAAGTGAACATGCTTATGGTGTGCAGTTTCTATCAGAGAACAAAGGTAGCCTCAATAATATTAAAAAATTAATAGCTCAACTGAAAAAAGATGGAGCTAAACTCAGTCGGCCACTACCTCTATGGGATAAAGATCTCAAGGAGTGGGCCGTAAAAGTAATTAAGACAGGCAAAGGGCTAACCCCAGAAATTCCTTCAAAGTATAAGACAAAATAACCATTATATTCTTGTAGTTTTTTACACATAATCTAGATACTACCTAACATTAAAATTAAAAGATTCATTAGATAATTATTTTAATAACTAGGAGGTATACAGGTGAACACTAAATTAATTAGAACTATTGATAATAATACTGAAGATCTCTTATTTGATGAACAATATGACTTAGAATTTAAATATTCACTTTGGGGATATTTAAGATTAATAGTAGGAATGACTGCAATACCTACGAAGGTAAATGTTTTCAAAAACCAAAAAAAACATCTTATAGGTTCAATTAAAGAAGAAACAATACTATCCCAACTCGCCTATTAGGTCATATTTTGATCTAATAACCTCAAAACCTCCGAAGCTTTTTGACAAGTTTCGGAGGTTTTTAATTTTACTTTATATTGATAACTGCACTTGATGATTGAGAACCATGGTTCATTAGAGCAATCTCTTCACACTGATTCATAAGAGATTGAACATTCACTCCATAGACAAATCCTACAACATCTTGATTAAGATCAAAACTTGGGTCGTCGTCAATATGACAATCTCCAGATTTCATGCGATTCGGTACTTTAACTTTTGAGTTTACGTTTTGAAGTCCCGCACTTCCCTTTGTACTATAATGCATTTCACTAATCATCTTACAAGAATTGATTACTTCACTTAGAGAATATCCAAAGAGTGTACCTATCATTACTTGGTTATAGTCTAAGCTTGGATCGTCATCGATATGACAATCTGCTGAAACCATACCCTTTTTTATTTGACCAAGATATTGAATATCTGTAATACCAGATGAGTGTGCTCGAGATGAATGTCTTGCCATGGCCAATATCTCACATTCCGAGACCAGCTCTGATAATGACTGTGCTTCAACAGCAACAACCTCTTGATTTAAATCTAAATTCGGATCATCGTCTATATGGCACTTTGCTGAATACTCAACTGGATTTCTTGGTCTGGGAACTGGTGTGGGGTGAGGAGAACTATCCTCTTTTAACAAAGACTTCATGGTCTTAGCATTTTGAATGAGATCTGTAAGTTGAGTTTTCAATCGTTTTTGAGTACTTTGATTCGTATTACCATATTCAATTCTTTGAGCAAGAGTTGAAATTCTTGCACTTGATTTTTGAATTAAGTTAGATAACTCGACTAACTCTTGGGCTACGACTTGAGTTGCAAGTAAAGATAAACTAATAATTAAAGACTTTTTCAACATATATTCCCCCTTTATGTTGATCATTATTTAATTCCGTCTTGGAACTGAGTAATAAATTCAAAGGAGCAACTTATATGCCAAAATTTTTAGCAGTTTCTAAAAAGTACTAGAGACATAATGACAACAACTGGGGATTTTTTGTCACTACTTTAATGGGATTTAGATTCATTATGTCTTAATGCATGCCTATCAACTCTTGAAAAATGTCTTCGATCCACTGGTAATTGATCATGTACAATAATTTGAAAACCGGAAAACTCATGAAGGTTTAAATAATCTAATACATTAGACTCTTCAAACCCTTGATCTATTTGCAGATATAATTTATCCCCTACAAATGCTGCTTTAGATACTCCATTTAAGCGGGAAATATCTTCTTCAAAGCCATAACAAGGAATGAGTTTATTGTTTCTTATGATGCGATCGTTAAGTCGACCAAGTAACCATAAACGCTTTTCTTCATCTAAATATCCAATATCACCAGTTCTGTGCCAAACTCTCTCACCATCTTTTACCTTAAGAACTTTATTCATAGGATGATTATCAATATATTCCTTTACAACATGAGGGCCAGTAATAAGAATTTCTCCAAACTCATAAACACATTCATTCATTTGACTAACTTCTAAAGGTAAAATTTTTACTTCTATACAGGGAACTTGTTTTCCAAGTAATAGGCCAAAGGATTTACTTTCCAAGAACTCATCAATAGAAGCAAATGCTATGGGCTCTGCTTCTGAACTACCATATACAATATTTGCAGAAAGAGTGGGAAATATATTTTTTATTTTTCGACACAATTCTTGGGAAACACAAGCACCACCGACCACAAGTGATTTTAAAGAGTGAGACTTTTTGCTTTTAAAAGCTTCATCACAAATTTTTTCAATTATAAATGGTTGACCACTGACACGACTTACATTTGAATCACATATTTGCTTCCATGAACAAATTCATATTGGTATGCAAACAAAATCAACTGATAAAATTTGTTCATGGCTTCCTCTATATCATGACATGGGACTTATTGGAGTTCTTCTTTCAACTTTATATTGTGGCGGAACGGCACACCTTATGTCTCCCCTAGACTTTATTTTTTCTCCATTTAAATGGCTAAAATTAATTTCTGATTGTAAAGTCAGTATTATGGTGGCCCCTAATGCAGCATACGCTTCCTGTGTAAAAAAAATCAAAGATGAAGAGTTAAATTCACTTAACCTTTCCCATATAAGGTTAGCACTCTCAGGTGCTGAACCAGTTAGCGAGAATGTTTGCGATCGCTTCCAACAACATTTTAAATCAGCAAATCTTCAAGAAGATATTATGTTTCCAGTCTATGGGCTAGCGGAAGCAACTTTGGCTGCAACCTTTCCTTCCCTCGATTCAAAATTTCATTCTTTACATATAGATGAAGAAGAGCTTTCTAAGTCTCAAAAAGTAAAAATTATATCGAAAAACAGTGAGCATAAATCTATTACAACAGTTTCTTGTGGATACCCATTAAAAGGGATTTCAATCGAAATTAGAAAAAATGACTTTATATGCCAAGCAGGAGAAGTTGGTGAGATTTACTTGCAAGGTTCAAATATTGCAAATAGATACTATAGTAAAGAAACTCATTTAAAAAATAATTGGTTACCAACAGGAGATCTTGGATTTCTTTATGAGGGTATGCTTTTCATCGTTGGACGAATAAAGGATCTTATAATCATTAATGGAAAAAACATTG
>CAYFHZ010000062.1:0-10370 GCA_964342535.1 uncultured Bacteriovoracaceae bacterium
ATTTTATGGATGGTTTCTGTTGGAATTTCACGGTAAGGTTGGTTTTTGTAAAAACCAGCACAACTGGATAGGAATAAAAGATTAATAAATAATAATTTTCTCATCTATCTAGTGTACTCAACAAAATTTACAAGCTCAAATTATTTAAGTTTCTAAGCTGTTTTGCGTTGAAAGGTGACAATTTCAGCTTGAAAGTATAAAAAGAACTTAAAAAAGGAAATAAAATGATACCTGAACATTTTCCAGCTCAACCTGAAAATATTTGGAAGTATTTTTATCAAATAACCAGAGTCCCTCGTCCAAGTAAGCATGAGGAAAAAGTAATACAATATTTAATTGAATTTGCTAAGGAGCATGGTTTTACTTATAAGCAGGACAACGTACAAAATGTCATAATGTATATACCTGGTAAAGGTAAAAACAAAGATGCCCCTCCTGTTATTATACAAAATCATATTGATATGGTTACAGACGCTCTTCCTGATAGAAAAATCGACTTTAAAAATGACCCTATAGAAACAAAATGTGAGGGAGATTGGTTAAAAGCAGTTGGAACAACTTTAGGAGCAGATAATGGTCTTGGTTGTGCAGCAGCTTTAGCAGTTGCAGTTGATGCTAGTTTGGATCACCCACCACTTGAACTTCTTTTCACAACAGATGAAGAAACTGGCCTTAACGGCGCACTTGGTTTAGATACTTCTCATTTAAGCGCTAAGAGAATGCTGAATCTAGATACTGAGGAGTGGGGTAGTCTGTATATTGGCTGTGCAGGTGGTATTGATTACGAATTAAATAAGGAAATAGAGCTTTCACAAGTAAATACTGAATACTCACCTTTTAAATTAGAGATCAAAGGATTTGTTGGAGGACATTCAGGAGTTGAGATACATGAACAACGAGGAAATGCAATTAAGTTATTGGCAGATTCTTTAGCTCTTTTAAACTCTAAATATGAAATCTCAATTGCAGAAATTAGAGCAGGAAAAGCTCATAATATTATTCCTCGTGATGCTTTTGCCAATATATGGATGCGTGATGATTTACTTGATATGGCCATTTCATCTCTCAATGATTTAAAGACCTCCTGGTCTAGCTTTTTACCTAAAAATGATCAAGCATTCGAAATTCAATTAATTCCAGGTACCCATTTAAATGAAAGCGTTTTAAGTCAAAAAGATACTCAGGAAATGATTAATTATTTAGAGCTATTCCCGCATGGAGTACATAATTACCTTCTCCCGGCGAGGGAACTTGTTTCAACAAGTAATAATTTAGCAAAATTCTTATGTGTTAGAGGAAAAGTGTATACTCAAACATCTCTTAGATTCTTTGATCGTGAAGAAATTAAAAAAATAGAAAGAGTTATTTATAGCTTAGGAGAAACTTTTGGAATGAAAGTTGAGCACCACTCTGAATACCCAAGCTGGAAGCCTGTGGAAGATAATAAAATGCTTGAATTAGTAAAAAGTGCATATGAAGATCGCTTTCAATCGGCTCCAAATATAACCGCAATACATGCAGGCTTAGAATGTGGAATTTTAAGAGATAAAATTGGCCCAATTGATGTAGTCTCTTTTGGCCCAACTATTACTGGAGCACATTCTCCAGACGAACAAGTACATATTCCAAGTGTACAAAATTTTTGGACATTACTAACAGACGTTTTGGCACGTCTATAAAGGATATTTAATATGAGTTATCAAGTTTATAAAATGATTCACATCGTTTCGATTGTTATTTTCTTTTCTTTGTTTGCAGCGACAGCATATATGCAAAAATCAGATAAAAAAAGTAAGATACTTACTGGAATTTTTTTGGTTTTAATCTTAGTATCTGGAATGGGATTAGTTGCTAGAATCGGTATTTCTCATGGATCAGGTTGGCCAACTTGGTTGTATATGAAATTAGCAATTTGGTTTGTCGTTGGTACAGCAGGACATGTTGTAATGAAGCGTTTTCCTCAAATTGGAGTTAAAACATTCTGGGGAGGCATCGCTCTATTAGTTTGCGCAAGTTATTTAGCAAACTATAAACCATTCTAAAAGTTAAAATATGAAAATGGCATTGCCATTGCGGGTCATTATTTTTATCATATCTACATGATAAGGTTTCTTCTGAGTTTATATGCATTTGTTATTATTCTAGATTGGATTTTAGGATACTTACCTGACTACAGGAAAACTCAATGGGGACAATTTGTTGTTAAATTAGCAAATTATTCACTTGCGCCAATTAGGAAGCTTGTTCCTCCTGATTTGCCTATTGATCCTTCCCCTGCGATTGTACTCATACTGATACAACTTATTAAAGCTATTTGGTAGACAAAGACAAGGATGTTTTTATGTTTGATGATATCAGTTTTCTGGTACAAGAAACTTTTAAAAATGTAGAAGAGCAATCTTCTAAAAACTTTATTAATCAAATTTTTAGTGATGCATATGAAGGTCCTGATGAAGTTCCAGGCTTTTTCTATAATCTTCAGAAGAAGTCATCTACATTTGTCTTGCGAATCCTACCATCGGAAAATCTTAAAAAAGATCTTAAAAATATCAAAAAACATCCAGATATGTATCCAGCATTGAGACTTGAAGAGGATGACAGGTCCTTAAATGAAAAAATTCAATTCTTTGAGTGTGATAGGTTTGAAATAGCTCAAAATATAAGAAAGCATTTGGGTAATAAGAGGTTTCCTATATTTGAGGAAAGAGTCTTTAATATCTCTGACCCTGGTGATAGTTGGTGGTTAGAAGTTGATGGGTCAAGACTTTCAGTTCATTTTAAACTTTCTAAGACACAAGATATATCAAAATTAATCAAGTTGGGTCCTCTTGGTGAAACAAAATACTGTATGGATATTTTTGCTAAACTTTACGGCTATTTTAAACTTATCTTTCCTGTTGGAGACTATTCAAGTGCTCATGGACAGTTGTGTATATCAACTACGGATAGTTATGATGCAAACTTTCAGCACTTTATCCAGCTTTTAAAAACTGGGGAAACTTCTCACGATTTCTGGAATGAATTAAGAAAATTAGAAGTGAACGCATCTGATCCTGCGTATTTAGATTCTATTCAAAGAGCAAATTACTTTCTTATGGAGCTTGCTTTTACGCGTCACTTTTGGAGAACTGTTCAGGAGCAGTTATAGAGCTTTTTGCCCCTATACATTTTAAAATAATCTATAAGATATAATATTCTTGGAGGATTTAAATGATCCAAATATTAAGAATATTCTTCTTGAGTATAATATGTTTTCAGTTTGCATTTGCTGACTCGATTGAAGTTGTCCGTCAACGAAATGCTTTTGAGTTAATATCTCAAAAATTAGTAAGTAAATTGGTCAAAGACTCTGTAGAAGCCTTACATTTTTTTATTAAAGAACCACCTAAGACTCCAGTAAAGAAAAATGTTTTACAACAGGCCTTATATGAAAAAAGATTAATTGTTGGACCTGATATTAATGAAATAAAAGTATCAGAGTATCAAAATACAGAAATTCATTTAAGAATTAGAAAAGAAAAAATTGTAATAAGCTATAAAAACTTCTCACAGGGTATATTATGGATTAATAATAAAAAGTTTTCTCTTCTTAAAGCTCAGTATCCAGAATATATTGAGAACTTTGTTCAGCAACATTTTTCTGAAAAAAAATATTCGATACTAGATTTTATAATACCAAAAGCTCAAGCAGCAGTTGTAACAACCGTTATCGTTGGTCTTGCGATTATACTTCTGGTGGTAAAATCAATAATGTACGTTAATGAGGGAGCTGAGTTAGGAGTGATCCTGGCAAAAACATTAAAGCAGTGTTTGAGCGATAAAACTTACTTACAAGCAATGAGCTCTCGCTCTATTGAACAGAATGAAACAGTTAAGTTTCTTACTTACATGAAGGAAATAGCCCAATTGTCTAAAGATGAAGTCGGTCAAAGTTGTGAGTCCTTGAAAAATAGTTTTTGGAATAAATGGAATTCAAGAGTTCTTGATTCATTTTGTACCCAGACTCTTCAATTATCTAAATGTTTATTAGATGTTTCTGCAATTAAAGAAGTGCAAGAGTATTCATCTTCTGGTGACAGAAATGTCCGCTCGAAAGATATTAATGGTACTTATAAACAATTAATTGAAAAAAGTTCTTTTGCACAAGAGCGCTAGTTTTCTTGAATTTTTCTAGCCGCAAGAAAGCCAGAAATCATGATTTGGGCTAACATTCCAAGTTCTTCATCGTCTTCAATTCCGTAGAAATCTTCAAGATGTTCTACAAAGATTTCAATAGCTTCATCATCTAAATAGCTCTCTACTTGGGCCATAAGTTGCTCAGCATTTAAATCTTTTATACTTTCAAAATAAGCTACGAGTTGTTCTTTTTCATGATCTGTCATGTGAACTTTTTAATCGCTTTTTACCTTTTCGTAAAGGTAAATATTCCAGCATGGGTTGTGTTTATACGAATTTATGGTACAAAGGGCGCCTAACGTTAAATCACCGCTTATTCTATCTATATAAAGACTAGGGTGGATGAAGTGGTAAAGACTTTCGATTTTTGAAAGTAGGCTTATCACTGAACACCAGTTTCAGTTACAAATTATTAAGGACATTAAATGCTATTCTCAGAATTAAATCTAAAAGCAACCTCAATGAAGGCGATAGAAGCTCTCGGCTTTGAAGCACCCTCAGAAATTCAAGAAAAATCAATTCCAAAGCTTTTAGCTGGAGAGATTGATTTTATAGGGCAAGCCCAAACGGGAACAGGAAAAACTGCTGCTTTTACACTTCCTCTTTTAGAAAAACTAGATTTTGATGCTAAACATATTCAAGCAATGGTTATTGCCCCAACTAGAGAGTTGGCCAATCAAATTTGCCAAGAAATTGATAAATTATCTAAATATGAACCTGTCAGAACTTTGGCCGTATACGGTGGAGTTCCGATCTCAGGACAGCTAAGAGAGCTAAAAAGAAATAAACCTCAAGTTATAGTAGGTACTCCAGGAAGACTTCTGGATGTTATTGGAAGAGGAGCTTTCGATCTTTTAAAATGTAAATATGTAATTCTTGATGAAGCAGATGAAATGCTTGATATGGGTTTTTTTGATGATGTTCAAGACATTATTGCTGAAGTTCCTGATAAGAAAATATGGATGTTTTCAGCAACAATGCCAAAACCAATTTTAAATTTAATAAATAAACATTTTTGTGATCCTGAACTTGTTAAAGTAACAAAAAAGATTCTTACTTCAGATGCTGTAGATCAAGAATTTTGTGTTGTTAGGAGTAATGATCAAACAGAAGCTTTATGTAGATACTTAGATTATAATCAAGATATTTATGCAATCGTATTTACAAGAACAAAAGTTGGGGCGAAAGAACTTACTGATGAATTAAATGCCAGAGGTTTTGCTTCCGATGCTCTTCATGGAGATATGTCTCAGGAACAAAGAGACCTAACAATGAAGAAATTTAAACAGAAAAAAATCTCTCTTCTTGTTTGTACAGATGTTGCTGCCAGAGGAATTGATGTTAATGATCTTACTCATGTTGTAAATTTCTCTCTTCCACAAGATAATGAAAGCTATGTTCACAGAATTGGTCGTACTGGACGTGGAGGAAGTAAAGGTGTAGCTCTTTCGATTATTGATCCAAGTGAGATCAGAAGAATTAGTCAAATTGAAAGAATTACTCAAGCAACAATTCAAAGAGTTAAACTTCCAACAGTGGATAGTATTGTAAGCGTACTAACAGAAAAAGCATTTGGTCATTTTGATGAGTTAGTAGAAAGCTTTACTGAAGGTGCTGGTTATGAAAACTTCAAAGAAAGATTTGAAAATAAAGATAGAGACGAATTATTAAAAGGTCTTTATAGCTATATTTTTGAGCAATCACTTAAAAGATATAAAAAAGCTCAACCTATTGATCTCGATCCAAGAGATAGATCAAGAAGAGAAGGTCGAGATAAAGGTTCAAGAGGATCAAACTCTGCAAATGGTGCTCAAGCTGGATATGAAAGATTCCATATCACTCTTGGTAGAGAGAGTGGAATGCAACCAGGAGATCTGATTAGGTTAGTTTCTAGTAATCTTTCAATTAAAGGTGGAGAAGTTGGAAAAATCGTGATTATGAATGACTTTTCATTTTTTGAGTTACCAGAATCTTATGCTGATAGAGTTTTAAATCTTAGTGATGCGACTTGGAACGGTGAAGACTTTAAAGTTCAAGTTGCTAAGGGAAAAAGCGGCGGAGGCCGTGGTGGTAGACGCTCTGGTGGAAGATCCTTTAGTGGAAACAGATCTGGAGGTAATCGTTCAGGCGGAAATAGATCAAATGGTAACCGCTCTGATGGGAATAGATCAGAAAGTAGATCAAGAAAAAGTTTTAGAAGATAATACCAAATCTGTAAAAATAATATCGGGTCGTTGATGCGCTCTTGCGGTACTCCAGTACAGCTTCAAGCTTTCGCCTACCGATATTAATTTCCAGAATTGGTATATTTAAAAAAGCCTATCTCTTAAAGATAGGCTTTTTTTTTGTCAAAATTCCTGGATAGGGGGAATTTTTTTCGATTTTTTTTGTTCGTTGTGTTGATTTAATAGAACGATTAAAATAGTATAGAAACTACAATAAATTCGGTCACTTATTACAGGGAAGTATTAGTTGGAATTTGTATTTGAAGACGATAATGGGGGATTAGGAAGTCAGACCCCAATTATTAAATCCGACCAGGATGGTTTTAATTTTCAGGACTTTCAAGATGCAGCACAAAGCATAAAAAAAACGGCTTCGAGTCGCTCAAGAAGAACTCTTCCAAAAGATTTTAATAATATTGATTTTACCGACAAGCCAAGGCGCTCGAGAAAAAGAGTCGCATCTGGCCCAAAAGTTAATTATGTAAAACCTATTAAAACGAAAAGAAAAGCCGCAAAAGCCAAATTTGAGTGGAGCTGGACAAAACTTGGTTGGTTAGGTTCTTTTCTTTTAGTTATGAGACTTTTCTTTATGGATAGTGGGGTTATGGACTATCATCAAATGAATAAAACACTTGATAAAAAAAACCATGACCTTGAGCTTATCCGTCTTGAGAATGCTAACCTTATTAATGAAATTCATCTAATTCGAACCTCAACTGCCTATCAAAAAAAATTAACGAGAGATCACCTTGGTGTTATTGCTAAGGATGAGTACTTAGTGTTATTTGCAGGAGATAGAGGACTTGAGTCCATACAGTAATTAAAAAAATACGCACTGAAGTCCAGTGCGCTTTAACAGTTATTCTCTATTTTCTTTTACAAATTTTGTCATTAATTCAGCAAAATCTCTAAGACTTATATCTGATTTCATTGAACTAATTGCTTTTCTAAATTCAAAAGTTTGAATGGTTACATCGACTTTTTTATTAAATTTATTATCCTTAAAGCACTTCATAGTGGCCATTTGAAGCATTGCTCCTGTATGACCATGTTTCGAGTGGATACCTCTGAGAATACGGGCAGTTTCTTGAAATTTTTCATGACAAGTAACAATGGCCTTATGATAAGAAAACAGATCTCTGTTTGCTCCAACATTCTCTAAAGCAATATCAAGTTTGGACGAAATTTGATATTCGGAACTTTCCTTGCCTATAGCGCGCATATATTCATGAAAAACAGTTATGGGTCCTAATTCACCTTCTTCTTTAGCTTGATAATAGAGATCACAATCAATATGGATATTTCCTGTAGACTCAAAGTAATAGGCTTTCTTTCTAAGTTCTCGCATTGTCTTTAAGATATCATCAACAGCACAGTGGGGCTCAATAGTATCAAGCCCATGAAGGTACTCAAAAAGTCGAATTCCTAAAATCGCTTCAGATGGAAGAGGCTTTTTCATAAGGGAAATATAGATTCGCCTTGCTATTGACGCGAAGTCACCTTCAATTTCATTCCCACCACCACTACTTCCAGCTCCTTTGGCCAAGACGCTTATTGATATGCTTAAACTTAGTAATAATATTAACTTTTTCATAGATACCTCCATATCATAAATTAAAGCTTGATTTCATATTAAGAGTAGCTTCTTGTACGTTTGACACAGTGAGTATTAATTCATTTTTACTTTGAAAAAAAGGTTTTTGTTATGAAATAATGATATAATTTCATAGTAATTACTAAGTAATTTGGCGTAAGGTATTGAATAAAGGTGCTTTTGTGAGTGTTTTTGAATTTAAATCATACAAAAAATATATGAAAAATGTACTCACTACTTCAGGAGAGTCTCGAGGTAGTAGGTCTAAACTTGCAAAATTTTTAAACTGCCAGACAGGATATATTTATCAGGTGTTGAGAGGAAATACTCACTTTAGTCTAGAGCATGCAGTAAAAATAAATACCTTTTTCGAACATGATGAAGAGGAGAAACATTTTTTTATGCTTCTTGTTCAGTTTGAAAGATCAGGTAATCAAGAGCTATCTAGTTATTATTTAAATCAAATAAATGAAATTCATAAAAAAAGATCTGAAATTACTTCAAGAATTGCTAAAAGCTCAGAGTTAACATTAGAGGATCAAATGGAGTATTATAGTCATTGGTATTATTCCGCTATACATGTGATTGTATCTATAGCAGATTTTCAATCGGTATCTCAAATAAGTGAAAGACTAAATCTTGATATTCTTACAGTTAAAAAATCTATTAATTTTTTAGTACAAAAAAAATTAATCATTGAAAAAGATGGAAACTATATAATTGGACCAGCAAGAATTCATTTAAGCTCAGATTCTCCGATGATTTCAAAGCACCATACAAATTGGAAAATTAATGCACTTAAATCTCTTGATAAAATCAATAATGAAAATATGCACTACTCTTCGGTCGTTACATTATCGAATGAAGACTTTTTAAAAATTAAAGAAATTCTTTTAAAATCTATTGAAAATATTGAACCGATACTTAGAGAGTCTAAAGAAGAAGATATCTTTTCTATGTCTTTAGACTTTTATCGGGTTTAGTAAAAGTGAAGTATCATCCCAGGCTTTAACTCTTTGGAAATGGGAGAGTCAGCTCTTACCTCAAGGATATTTTGGCTATAGACTTCCTTAGAAAGAGGAACTTGAGCTCGAGTGCCTTGTCCTTTATAGTGTTTCAGCCCCCTATGAATATCGATGATATAATTTTCACCATTCATAAAGATGATATCAAGATCAAAAAATGTATTGGGCATCCAAAATTGTCGCATTTTCATTTCATGCCATGGAAAAAGCATTGCTTCATTTTTGCCAAAATCTTCAGGCTTAATTCCACTAAGACCAAGTCGTTGCTGCTCAACTGTTTGGGCCAGATAGACTTTTATACTTTTGCCGCTTGGTAATATCAATTTTTTTACTTCGTAGTTTTTAAGATGGTCTGAAGTAGACGCATTGCACCCTCCTAAAAAGCTGATAAGGCAAAGAAAAATAATGAGCTTTGGTCTATATTGTTGTATAAATGCAAACATACGAAAATTTTAACTTATGGAGTTGGAAATGAAAATCCACAATCAAGAAAGTACTCAATTATCTGGCCTTATGCGATCTCATCACTGCGCAGAGCTAAGAAATAGTGATATTGGTAAAGAAGTCATTCTTTGCGGATGGAATAATAAGTACCGAGATCTTGGTGGACTTCATTTTATTGATATAAGAGATAAATTTGGAATGACGCAACTGGCATTTGATGAGTTTAAGGGTGACTTTGCGACATTGAAAGGCCTTTCTCTAGAATCAGTTATTATGGCAAAAGGTGTCGTTAGAGCAAGACCAGAGTCAGCACTTAATAAAAATATGGATACTGGTGAAGTAGAAGTTAGTGTTTATGAACTAACAGAGTTATCCCATGCTGAAGAAGTGCCTTTTCTTCCTCATGGTAAAGTAAGCGCAACTGAAGATTTAAGACTTAAATATAGATATTTAGATCTACGAGGTGAAAAACTTCAAAATATATTATCAATCAGATCAAATGCCATGAGAATGGCCAGAGAAGTCTTATATTCTGAAGCCTTTACAGAAGTTGAAACTCCAATTCTATATAAAACAACTCCGGAAGGGGCAAGAGATTATATTGTACCTTCTAGGGTTCATCCTGGAAAAGTATATGCACTACCTCAATCTCCTCAAACATTAAAACAACTCCTTATGATTGGAAATACAGATAAATACTTCCAAATTTGTAAGTGTTTTAGAGATGAAGATCTTCGTGCTGATAGACAACCTGAATTTACTCAAATCGATATAGAAGTAAGCTTTGCAACTCAGGACTATTTAAAAAACCTTGCAACAAAAATGGTAAGAAAGCTTTTTAATAAAGATGAAAGTTTTGAAATCCCAGTGATGAGTTATGATGAAGCCATGAGACTTTACGGATCT
>CAYFHZ010000063.1:0-10355 GCA_964342535.1 uncultured Bacteriovoracaceae bacterium
CTTGCACTTCCATATAACTTAACAATCAAACCACTTCCTTTTTCTACGACATCCGTTGGCTCATAGTTTAAGAGTTGATCTTCTTTATATCCTAGGTATTCGAAACCATCAGTTGTACTTTCTTCAATATTAGATATCGTGCCATCAGTAGAGACTTTAGTTAAAGTGATATCTGAAGCTTCTATTTCTGCCTCTGATGCTGTACTGATTACCCAGTGATCATACTTATGTCCATCAACAACCGCTTGAATACTATTATTTATTGCTGTGAAAAGCGAGCTATAGTCTCCTGAACATAGATCTAATTTGTCCTGAGAGCTACTATCAGTATATCCTTCTAATCCATAAATATACTCAGACATTTTTTGGTAGTGTAATCCGACTTTCCAACTATCATTACATTCGGTAAACGGAACAAGAGAAATGAAGCGAAAAGAAGCTGCATCAAGACTTGTTTTGAGATTTACCATATTCGTTTTGTGCTCTGTGAATTTAGCAGAATTATAGGTAACATTTTCTCCGTATTTAGTATAAACACTAGAGTCATCTCCATTTGAAATCATGATAATGATAGTGTTGGCTTCATCTCTAAAAATACCATTGGATCTATTTCCTTCGATGAGGTTTTTAACTCTTTCAAATCCATTTTCTATATTATTTCCTTTTTCTTCGGAGAACATAGATAGGCTTTCAACATTCACCTGACTTAATGAAGCAATTGAAGGAACAGAACTTGTATCACTAATAATAATAGGATATCCACTAATACTGTCATCAGAATTAGGAATTAAGGGGGCCACATAAATATGATAGTCAAAGTCTGAGCTAAGAGTGGAAACTGTATTTTTTATTTCTGACTTTATACTTTCAAAGGCATTAGATAGGGTACTACCAGTGTTATCTACGACGTAAAGTATATCAACTGGAGGTTTTCTAAAAGTAAAGTGTGCACACTCAGAGAGTTCAAAAGTATCTACACTTGAAGCAGTATATTCTTCACTAACAGTTTGTTGTGTTATTGCTTCCTCTCCACAAGATATTAAAATACTGAAAAGTGATATGGTAAGTAAAAGTTTATTCATTGGTTCACCTTAGTTTATTACTCAGTCTCTTTTCGGTTAAATGTGCTAAAACTTTAAAAAGAGAGAGGAAATTCTTTCCAAACGAAGCTAAGTCTAGAGAATTCTTTATATAATAGAGATAAGTTCAAAAAATCATAAACTGAGAGGAGTCGGAATTTATGGATGATCAATGGTACTATGTTGAGTCAGGAGAAAGGAAAGGACCTGTAGAATTAGATGCTTTAAAAGATCTTATCCGTTCAGGTGACCTTGGTGAAGAAGACTTTGTTTGGACTAAAGGTTTTGAAAATTGGGTTCAGATTCAAGAAGTTCCAGACTTAGAGATAGTAGAAGAAGTAGAAGAGGTTGAAGAGGTCGTTACAACAGAAGCATCAAATGCTGGTAGCTTGAAGCTCAAGGACTATTTGATCGAAGAAAGTTCTGTCTTTATAAAGATTGGTGCAGATAGAGGGGCAGAGGAAGTCGAGTATGGCCCATATTCATTGGCCATTATTCAAAAACTCTATACGCAAAATAGAATTAATGCTAAAACATATATTTTTGTTAGAGGGATGCTAGATTGGACAATGATAGCAGATCTTGAGGATTTTTCAGAAATTTTTGAGGGAACTCCACCTCCTATTGAAGATGTGGATAGAAGGTCGAGTAAGCGAAAGCCTTTTGTCGCTCGTATGTATATTGAAAATCAAAAACAAGTTTATGTCGGAGTATGTCGTGATATTTCTGTTGGTGGAATGCAAGTTTTAGTAGAGCAAATCCCTGCTAAAATCGGAGATAATATTTCAATTAATGTTCACCCTGAAAATACGGAACATCATTTTGTTGCTGGTGGAACTGTTGTAAGGCTATTGGATGGTGGCCAAGGTTTTTCTTTTCGATTTACAGAGTTAGGTGAGGATGCAAAAGAAGCGATTCAAAGCTACTTAAGTCATGAGTAAAAATACTTTTCAAAGTATTGAAGGAACTTTCCTGTCTTCAGCAGATGACAAGACAGCACTTTACTATAAGCACTTTATCCCCGCACAATTAAAAGATGCGCCAATTATTCATCTCTTTTTTCAACATGGAATGATAGAGTATCATAAAAGACATGAGGAGTTTTTTCAATTTCTGCTAGATCATTTTTCGGGTAATTTAATACTATCAACGATGGACCTATATGGACATGGTTACAGTGGTGGGACGAGGGCAGATATATCAAAGTTCGAAATATTTACTCAGGATATGTTTAATTTTATAGAACTATCGGCCAAGGAGTTTCATTTACCAGAAAGAGATTATCAAACAGTCCTAATGGGACATAGTCTTGGTGGTCTTGTTATCTTGAAAATGCTTGAGGAATATAAAAAAAAATTAAATATCAAAATTAATAAGCTCATATTTGTAAACCCATGTATTTCTCCTGAAATAGCGATTCCTAAGAAAGTTGAATCTCAACTTAATGAGACGATTCCAAGTGTAATGAAAAGTATTCAAGTGCCAGTCATCTATAATGGGGAGGATATAACATCTGAGCAAGAAAAAATTGAAACTTTTACACTTGATCCACTTATATCTAAATCAATTAGTATTAGATTAGCACTTGAAACAATAAAAGCAACTCATGGAATACATTCGTTAAGTTACTTTATGTCCATACCATCACTATTTTTGTTATCTGGAGATGACAGAGTTGTCAGTTTAGACAGAACTCAACTCTTTGTAACTGGGATGGATAAAGAGATAGTTGAAACTAGATTTTACTCAACGATGAAGCATGATCTTTTAAATGAAACTTGTCGTATTGAAGTGTTTAAGGAGATAATAACTTATCTAAAAAAAAGTAAGGGTTTGAAATGATTTATAGAACAAAATTTATCTTATTAATTTTATTGTTAAGTTCATGTGCTTCCAATAAGAGTAGAAGACCTATATTACAAACAACTTTGAGCCTAAGTGGTGGGAAGTACCAAGATCAGGCATGGAACGATAATTTAACCCTATATAGAACTTCATGGTTTAAAGATGCAACTTTAACTCAGGATATCTTGATTGCTGATCTTAAGACACAATCACCTTTTGCAAATTGGATGGGAAAGGACAAATTACTTTTGCAAAAGTGCCAACAGTTTTTTGTCACATTAATATACTCAGATATTAGTGCAAAACAAAAATTGGGTTATCTTAGAACTCAATTAGAGAGTAACGGACTAAAAGAATATTCTATTTTGGATTTTTCCTTTGAAATCATGGCGCATCAGCAAATAATTGATTGGAATTTACAACAACATAAAGTGATTGGGTGGTGTTCTGAGGATACAAATACTAACAAATCAATAGATATTACCCTTCCTGGGTATATGAAAAAAAACTTAAGCTATTAGAATTAGGGCCGTAATTTTTTAATATTTTTACTCAAGCAACAAGTAATTAAACCCGATAAAGAATAGAGGTTTAAACTATGGCTGAAAAATATCAACGTTTTGGAAAATATTTAATTCTTGATCACTTAGTTGATGGAGGTATGGCAAAAATTTGCCTAGCATCATATTTAGGGGAACAGGCAAATAAAATTGTGGCCATAAAAATGGTACAGCCCCAGTTTTCTAAAAATGAATCTTTTGTTCAAATGTTTGAAGATGAACTTAAAGTAACTTTTGGTCTACTTCACCCTAATATTGCTCAAGTTTATGATTATGGAATGGTTGATGAGCAGTTGTTTTCGGCCATGGAATATGTTGATGGTGCTAACTTAAAACAGTATCTTGATCGTCTTAAGAAGATGAAATATGTTTTTCCGGTTGAAATTTCAACCTATATTATTTCTCAAGTTGCTCAAGCATTACATTATGCTCACTCCTTCCAAGATAAGCTAACAGGGAAGCCATTTAATATTATTCATAGGGACATTTCTCCTCATAATATCATGCTTACCTATGATGGAGCTGTTAAGGTAATAGATTTTGGAATCGCAAAAGCTGACTCAAATAGTGAAGCGACTCAAGCAGGAACAATAAAAGGGAAGCTATCTTACCTTGCGCCTGAATATCTTGAAGGTATCGACCTCGATCATCGCTATGATCAATTTGCAGTGGGGATTACATTATGGGAAATGCTTTGCTCGAGAAAGCTTTTCACTGCCAAAAATGATTTGGCAGTATTGAAATTAATTCAAGCATGTAAAATTCCTAAACCATCATCAATAAATCCAAATGTTCCTCCTGAGTTGGATGAAATTGTGTTGAAGGCTTTATCAAAAGATAGAAACCAAAGATATGAGAATATGGATAAGCTTAATAGAGCATTAGTTAAATTCTTGTATTCTAATTTTCCAGACTTTAATGCTACTGATTTAAGCTATTTTGCCTCTCAACTTTTCAAAGAAGAAATAGATAAAGATAAGAGAAAATTTGTTGAATTTGGAAAAATTGATTTAAAGCCATACATTGCTGAAATGCAAAGTGAGGATTTAAGACCAAGTGATACAGGAATATTATCAGAATCAACGGACTTAAAAACAAAAAATACTCTTGATTTAGGTACTTTTGATAAGAAAAGTAAAGATGACTCTATGCCGGCACTTGATTTGGATTTTTCCAAAACCAAAACTAGAGCACCACAGCACAATCGATCTAAAAACTCTACTAAGCCACAGTCAAGGCAAGAAAGAATTGCAGCTAAGGCAGGAACAAGGTCTGGAGTTAAAACGAAAACCAAAACAACTCAAGTTTCTAGAAAATCATTGGCCAAAAAGAAAGGAGGAAATAAAATTTTTCCAGTTCTTGTTGTGGCCGGGGTTATGATGTTAGCAGTTTTTAAACCTGAATTATTAAAATCGCTTTTAAGTCCATCAGGAACACAAGTTGAAGTGAAAAAAGAACATTCGGTAGTAGGAAATAAAAATTCAAACAGTACTAATAAAGTGACAGAAGGAAAACTTATTTTTAGAAACTTTGATCCGACAATGAAAATAAAAATAAATGGAGAAGAAGTAAGTGTTTCTGGAATAAGTGCAAGTATAAAACTAAATAAAGAGCTCTCTATTGCTGTCTATAAACCAGGCTATAAGAAATGGGTAAAACCTGAAACAGTAACGGCAACAACTGATAAATCAGTTATAAGTATTACAATTCCAGATTTGAAGAAAGATAGTATTGGTTTTCTAACAACATCTCAAAATTTTTCACCTGGCTCTAAAATACAATTTGAACTAGATGGAGATAAAGTTGAAAAAGATCTTCCTCTTAAAAATGAAAGATTACCTGCTGGTGAGTATGAAGCAGTAATTGTAAATCCTCTTTTGAATACAAAAAGAAAAATTAAATTTAGTGTTCAAGAAAATAAAAGAAATTTTTTAGAGCAATAATTATGATGTTTGATTATCTTTCTTTTCAAATCTTTTCTGTTGTTTGAACCTATTTCTATTGCGCATTTGAAGTAATTTAACAATTTCTGAAGCTGTTTCTTCTAGAGCTTTGTTGGTAACATTAAAAACGGGCCATCTTCGATTTTCTTCGAATAATTTATTCGCCCATTCTATTTCTTCAACGACTTTTCTTGTATCTGCATAGTCACCAGAAGCATTTGTACCAAGTTTGGAGAGCCGGTTTTGCCTAATTTCTCTTAAGGCTTCAGGGTCAATAGTCAGTCCAAATATCTTTCGTTGATCAATTTGAAATAAGTTTTCAGGAAGAGGCATATCAAGAATGATTGGAATGTTAACAACCTTAAGCCCTTCCATCGAAAGAAAGATAGATAAGGGAGTTTTTGATGTTCTTGAAATTCCTACCAAAACAACATCACATTCATCTAGAGACTTTAAGTTTCTTCCATCATCATGATTCAAAGTAAATTCAACGGCAGCAACTTTTTCAAAATATTTATCATTAACAGCATGAAGTAAACCTGGTTGATAGTCAGGTTCTGTTTCAAATAAGTTTGAAAATGCAGATAACAGTGGTCCCAGAAGGTCTACTGAGCGTACATGTTCTTTTTTACTCGTTTCTTGTACATGCTTACGAAGCTCAGGAGAAACAATTGTATAAATAACCATATCATGATTTAGAGATGCTTCTTGAAAAATAGCATCAATATGTTCTTTTGATCTAACATTTTTATATCTTGTAAAAAATATTTCTTTAGATTGAAACTGAGTTATAGCTGCTCTCGTCATGGCCTTGGCGGTTTCTCCAGTCCCATCTGAGATAATGATAACCTTTAAATTTGTTTTTGGCTTTATTTCCATCAATTACCTTAAAAATTCGTTACAGATATTTTGTATTTTATCAAATTCTTCAATTGGATTGTAGTGATTTTTAATACTTTTTTTAAACCAAGTTCTTTGAGATTTAGCAAGTCGTCTTGTGTTGATAGAAATTCGTTCAGATAAATCTTCAATAGTTTGATATTCACCTCGTAAATAGGCCACAGACTCTTTGTAACCTATTGAGAGCATAGGTTTTTCATTTCCAGTGGCCCCGCTATTTAACAAATTCTTAACTTCATCTAATAATCCATGACTTAACATATGTGATGTTCTTTGCTTGATTATTTCGAAGTGTTCTTCCTTTGGAATATCGAGATGTATATGAAGCAGATCCCATTGATTTCTTTTTACAGGGGAATTTGTAAGTCTATCTTTCATCTCGGTTCTTTTTAAAGAGAATGGAGTGTTAGTTGTCCAAAAATGTTCAACAGCACGTCTGATACGATAATGATCATTTGGGTGATATTGATCATAAGCTAAAGTATCATGTTCTCTTAAAATGTCTCTAAAAGGTTCAATGCCAGAAGAAGAATAAAGAAGGTCAGATTTATTTATTATATCTTGAGGGGTAGTTGTTGATTCGAACATTCCATTTAGTAAAGCTTGTAAATAAAATCCACTTCCACCGACTAGAATCACTGGAGAGCCTTTGGCATGAATTTCATTTATTTTTGGTTCTGCAATTTTCAAGTAGTCAGCTGCGTTTATGGGATTATAAATACTGTGAGTATTAATAAAATGATGGGGAACTCCCTCTTGTTCTTGATCCGTAGGTTTTGCGGTTCCAATATTTAGTTCCCTATAAAATAGTAGTGAATCAAAGTTGACAACTTCAGCTTGGAATTTTTTCGCAATTTGAATAGATGTCGCAGTCTTTCCAGACGCTGTCGGTCCTGAAATAATAATTATTTTATTCATATAATTTTTGTAAATCACTTTCTTTGATTTCTTTTAAAATTCCTTCATTAACTAAATCATAAAATGAGGAAGAATCTAATTCATTATTAAATGTCCCTACCGAAACATCAGTTAAAAGAAGATTATCGATACAGTTTTTTGTAAGAGCTTCAGTCTCTTCACGAATAAAATGTTCAAGAAGACTGATATAGGGGAAGTTTTGGATCTTTTGTGGAAATGAGCGCATCACCAGAGTATCCTGGGAAAGCATATCTATTTCGTATCCTATAGATTCTATAAATTGTATTGTTTTTTCACTCGGTTTTTTTGAGACCTTTATTGGCCTACTGACAAGTAAAGGTGCAGTCTCTTCCACAATATCTGGTGATTTTAGATATTGCAGTAATTTGTTTTTTAAAAAAATATCTTTATTGAGTAAGAAAATTTTTTGCTCTTTTTGAATAATAGTAAAGCGGCCGATGTTTAAATTTTGAGAGGGATGCTTTTTAATCGACTCATTATGGGGGGCATGCAGAGTTTGAAAATAATCATCTAATGTATTTGTCTGGCCAAAATCGGCAATTTTATAATTGATATCTTTTTGTTGAGTAAAATTATTTTGAAAGAGATCATTTTGTTTTTCAGATGAAGAAGGTGCTTCAATTGATGGTTTTACTGTATTTGTATTTAAAAGTTGTTTAATACTTCCAGAAATAACGGAGTATACCTTTGGTGCCCGAAAAAGCTTAATGATAGTTTTACTAGGGTGAACATTAACATCAATTTCATCAGTTGGTACTTTTATAAAGGCAATATAATGACCTGTTTCTCCCTCTGGCCAAAAAGGTTTTGCAGAGTTTAAAATTATTTTGTGAATTTGAATATCATGAATGTATCTATCGTTTATAAAAATATAATGATTTTTATGAGCATTTCCTCTCGTTGATTGTTCAGAAAGATAGATTTCTACATTAACGCCATCATAGATTTGGTTAGCTTTTTTTAGGGTAATTGTCTTATCACGAAAGAAAACATCTTGAATCCTATTAACAAGTTCAGATTCTTTAAAAATTTCTTTTGGTCCATCATCCCATTTTATATGAAAAGTTATTTCTGGATGAGTTAATAAAAAAGCATTAATGATTTTTTTTAAATGATTTTTTTCAGATGTTTTAGATTGAATAAATTTTAATCTAGCAGGGGTATTATAGAAAAGTTCTTTTATAAATAATTTTGTACCTGTAGATTGTGGTTTTGTATCATCAATATCATGGATAAGTGTTTGCCCTCCCTCTATCCTTATAAGTCCTGAGTTTTGGGTTGTTTTGGTTTCACAGGTAATTTTAGAGATACTGGCAATACTTGCGAGTGCTTCTCCTCTAAATCCATAGCTATGAAGTTTATAAATATCATCAAAACGATCAATCTTACTGGTAGCATGCCTACAAAAAGCTAATGGAAGCTCGTGGGCATTCATTCCTTTACCATTATCAATAATACTAATTAACTCAAGACCATTATCAATAAGATGTAATTCAATATGGCCAGAACCAGCATCAATAGAATTTTCAATAATTTCTTTAACAAGTGCAGAGGGTCTTTCAATGACTTCACCTGCTTTAATTTGATCTATAATATGTTCAGGTAGAAGTTGAATATTTTGCATTATGCTTTATAAAAGTTGACTTGATTCCTTCCATTTTCTTTGGATTTATAAACAGCACTATCAGCTCTTTTAAAAAGGTCTGTACCTGTTTCAACTCCTTGACGATAATCTGCAACTCCAATTGAAGCAGATACTGGAAGTGGTTTTGAATCATATGTAAAAGGATGTGAATCAACTAGCTTTCTAAGTCTTTCCGCTATTTCAAAAGCTTGTTTCAGATTAGTTGTTGGTAAAAGAACAACAAATTCTTCCCCTCCATACCTCGCAAAAACATCTCCTTTTCTTATACCGTTATCTCTTAATAAAGCAGCCATTTCTTTTAGAACATAATCCCCAGCATCGTGACCAAAATTATCATTTAGCTTTTTGAAATGATCTAGGTCAAAGATTATAAGTGATAGGGGGGCCCCAGTGACTTTTGATTTTTTTACTTCTAAGTCCAATTTATTATTAAAATACATTTTATTATAACATTTTGTAAGACCATCAGTGTTGGCTTCTTCGTGAAGTTTGTCATAAGTCAGTCGTTCAGTATCTCCCTTTGGAAGATATTTTAAGGCAATGCTACCAAGCTTAACAACATCACCTTTAGACACAGTGATAGATTCAATAATTTTCTGATTATTTAAAAATGTACCATTACTTGAACCTAAGTCTTCAATAGTACAGTCTTGATTTTTAACATTAACTTTGAAATGGCGTCTTGAAATTCCTTGAAACTCGAGTGGAATTGTACAGTCTGGACTTCTTCCAACAATAGTTTCTCCATCTAGTAAGTCAAAGATAGTTCCATTGAGTTCACCACCGACAACTAAAAAACACGCAGGTTTTTCTGAGGCTTCTTTATCTGAACTTGATAAAGCCTCGTGTATATCTGTAATAACTAGGGTCGCATTTTCATCACTCATTAAATAAAACTCCGCTTAATATATTAATGTAATGGAAAAAAGTTATAATTCCAATATGCTATAAGCCATTTATCGGTATTTTAGCTTAAAGTATTAAGATATTCATAAGCATAAATTTTACCTTTTTCAACACCTGGTTGGTCAAAAGGATTAATTTGCAAGTATTCGCCCATAATTGCAGTCAATGACTCAAAAAAGAGTATAAGAGCCCCCATACTTGATTCATTTAATTGGTCAAGTGTAACATGGATGACATTTCTCTTGTTTTCGGCCAGTGCTTTAAGTGATCCTTGAAATTCAGCCTCAAGAAGTTCATTCATTGTGTGTTTAGATAGTTTTTGGGCACTTTCTAGGTCAAGATTGGTAGAAAGCTTGAAGTCGTGATTTTTGCTTTCAATATTAAGCATGAATAATAATTTATTGTGGGGGCCTTCCATAAACAATTGCATTTGAGAGTGTTGGTCAGTTGCACCATACGCTGGAACTGGAGTAATACCAACAGCTTTTCCTTGTTTTTCTGAGTACTTCCCAAGACTTTCTGCCCATAATTGAACAAA
>CAYFHZ010000064.1:0-10221 GCA_964342535.1 uncultured Bacteriovoracaceae bacterium
AAATGCAATATCAGGTTAAATCTGGTGATACTTTAATGCTTAACGCATTTAATCTTTATGGAGATTATTCTAAATGGAAAGACATCAGGGATAGAAACCCAAGTCTTGCTAATTTTGAAAATCTAACTCCAGGACAAATGTTAAATGTCGCTCAACCTGCAGAAGAGTTCTCTTGGAGGCCAGAAGGTTTACCATACCTTATAAAAAGAAATGAAACTTTAATGATTATCTCTGATAATTTATACAGCAACCAAAACAAATGGAGAGATCTTTATCATCATAATCAACCGTTGATCAAAGATCTAAACGTTATATATGCTGGTTTTACTATCTACTATTTAGAGGATGGGAACTATAATAGATTACCTGCTAGTAATTAATTACAATAACTCATATTTAACTCCCCTAGAGTTTTTTTTGAAAAATCTTTAAGGGGAGTTTTTGTCATGAGTAGCAGCGTATCTTCAATCAGTTTTAGATTCCTTCTTTTAAGTATACCTTGAAGAGCCTCTCCGTGGTCAGATGACGAGTAACAAGAAATAAATTCTTCTAGAGACTCTGATATTTCTGATATTTTAATTCGGGCCAGATCATCTTTATCAAATGAATAGTACTTTTCTTGAACCAACTCAGAAAATAAACTCATTATTACTTTATCATTACTATCACTTAATCTTCGACATAAATAACCTGTTTCACCAGTTGGAATTTCGATAACTTCATAACCTAATTCATTAAGTCTTTTTGGACGAAGTTTTTCTACTTTTATTCGGTCTTGAATAACTCTATAACTATCTATTGTCTCTTGAAATGCTTTTTGCATACACTTTCCAAGCTTAACTCCATCATGAGCTTGAATCTGAGTTGTTACAAGTAGAATTGAAAAAAATAATAATTTCATTATTCTATCTTAAACTCTTATTTGCAATTTAAGTTAACCTAAGGAGAAAATTACAGAACTGTATAAAGATTCGACAATAATGTCCTATCCCCGCATTAACTCACCTTAGGAATGGGTGGAAACATACCTTTTATTTCAGGAATTTCTGTACCGTTTAAAACAGCCTCTACCACGGCCAATAATTCACTTTCAACGACAGGTTTGCTCATATAAGCAACTGCACCAAGAGTCATACAAATATCAATAATGGCCTGTTCTGCATCTGCACTGATAACAATGATTTTTATTTCAGTACTCATAGGATCTTCTTTGATTTTTGAAATCAAATCCATTCCATCTAAGTCTGGCATATTTAAGTCCGTAATAACAAGATCATAGGGCTCACCGAGAACTGTTGCCTCTGCAATATCTTCCCAAGCCTCTACACTTGACTCTGGAATCTCTAAATATTCATACCCCGCTCTTTTAAGCTTGGTATAAACAAGGTATCTTGAAAATTCGTTATCTTCGACAATGATAATTTTACTTTTATAAAGATTCTTCATTCTATTAAAAACCCTTTAAAGGCTTATCGGTAAAATTGGGTTTTAATTAATAAAAAAAGGGTCCAAATTGGACCCTTTATTTCTCTCCTTATATTAAAACTTAGATAGATTATAAAATTAAGATCTTCCCCCTCTTCCAGGCTTACCTGGTTTCCCTGGTTTCCCTGGCTTACCTGGTTTTCCGGAACCTTGGTGACCACTTGAGTGACCTGGTTTTCTAGGTGCAACTACAACTGATCTTCTTGGGTTTCTTGGGTATGGGTATGGCTGTGGTCTGTAAACTGGTCCACTACCTTGATTTTCTTTCACGCATGATGCTCTATATCTTCCTGTTCTACTTTGAAAGTTCTGACATTTATATTTAGCTTTTTGACATGCATCTCTTTTTACTCCTGTTCCTACTTCACCATATGCTTGTGCTAGGAATGATTGTATCAATCTGCCTCTTGGTCCTATAAGTGAGAATTCGCATGTTCTAGTGACTAGATTTAATTTCTCCTCACATTTTAGGATTCTTGCCCTATAGTAGCCACTATATTTTGCTTGCCTACAGTCTTGTTTTGCTTCTTGGCAGGCTTCATATTTGCTATACCCAAATCCAACAAATGTTTCTAGTAACATATTTCTTCCATTGATAAGCTCAACTTCACATTTTTTCACTCCAGCTTGAGAGCTTCCAGATGCCGCCATTAATCCCATCGCAAGTACAACAAATAATTTTTTCATAGATCCTCCAAATAGATATAAAAACCTAGTTTCCCCCCTAGGTTATGATTAAATGAAATTAGTCCTTAATTCATCTTTTCTTTTGGTAACGCAAGGCCTGTGCCAAATAAATAAAACGTACTTTCAATAAGAAGACGCGCCGCAAGGTGCAAAATATTTAGGGTCAAACTGCTCAAATCTCTAAAGGGGGTCAAAAAGTAGCCATATTTTTAAGTATTTAAAGTTTTTGTTCTAAAGTCGATAAGTTCAGTACTTAATTAAAGGATAGTAATGTCAAAGATTTTTAAAAACTTAACTTTTTGGGTATTTATTGCAGCGCTCATTGGATACTTTAGTTCTCAATTAATCGGTGAGTCCCAGTGGGTCACTCATCCCCAAGAGTCATATTTTTATCAAATTATCCTACTCCTGAAATCTAGTTTTATTAATGCCTTAAAAATGATGATCGCACCAATTATTTTCTTTTCTTTACTCGGAGGTATTTTAAATATTGGTGAAATTTCGAAACTCAGAACAATGGGAAGAGTTACTGTTACCTACTATCTTGGAACAACAGCTATTGCAATTCTCATTGGCCTTATTTGTGTTTTTTTTATTCATCCTTGGCGAAGCTCAGACTTTCAAATGGAAGTTCAAACAAAGAATTTAACTCATCAAAACTATAAAGAACCTCAAAAAATGATTGATCAAAACTCTGATTCTATTATTTTAGTTGCGAAAGGAGTTTTAGATAAAGCATTTGTAAATCCTTTCAAAGCTGTAGCTGAAGGTAATATTCTTGCAATAGTTACAAGTGCACTCTTTATTGGACTATCATTACTTAGTTTAAGTATTAAAGACAGTCCCTTATCTAAAATTGTAAATGATTTAAATTTAGTCATAAATAAAATCTTACACTGGATTATAAAATTTACTCCATTAGGTGTCTTTGCGATTGCTTTTGACTTTCAATTAAAAACAAACAGTACTGTACTTACTCATATTCTTAGTTTTTGTATTCTTGTCTTCGGAGCAACGATGCTACATGGACTTATAATACTTCCTTGTTTAAGCTGGTACTTTGCCAAAGTACATCCACTTGATTTTTTTAAAAAAGCCGCACGCCCCTTACTCGTGGCTTTTTCAACATCTTCTAGCTCAGCCACTCTCCCTATATCGATGCAAACATGTGAAGAAGAGTTCGGTGTGAGTGAAGGTGTTTCAGGTTTTGTATTTCCTTTAGGGGCAACAATGAATATGGATGGAACAGCTTTATTTGAAGGTATCGCTGCAATTTTTCTTGCTGATCTATATGGTATCGAGCTTTCAGTTGTTTCAACTTTT
Source organism: uncultured Bacteriovoracaceae bacterium (assembly GCA_964342535.1). Lineage (GTDB taxonomy): Bacteria > Bdellovibrionota > Bacteriovoracia > Bacteriovoracales > Bacteriovoracaceae. Next base: position 3,496 of record CAYFHZ010000064.1, read on the forward strand.
TCCATTTTTCTGATGTCTATGCTATCATCTATAGGTGCTCCAGGAATGCCATCGGCAAGTATGAGTGGTATGCAAATGGTCCTTCTTGCAGCAGGAATCCCTTTAGAAGCAATTGGGATACTTATTGTAATAGATAAGCCTCTTGATACCTTTAGAACTGCAGTTAATGTTGAAGGAGATATGATTGGAGCGATTATCACTCAAAAGTATATAAAATATGAGTAAAAAACCAGAACAAACACATTCAGCCAAAGAGCAAATAAAATCGGGTAAAGAAATTGATGTCGATAAAATTGATCTCAATTTAATGAAAGAAAGAACGACGGACCTCCCTGGTCTAATTGAGTATGCACATTCTATAGGCGGTTTCTCAATTGTCCCAACAGAAGAAGGTGTCATAAAAAATAAGGCCATAAGCGCCATGCAGGAACAAACAGAACAACAGATAAAACAAATCTATGATCAAATGCAATTACTTGCAAAACAGGTACAAGATATACAAAAAAGAGCTGATGTTTCACTACAAATTTATCAAGCTGAAATAAAGTTTACTCCAACAATTGGCCAGATCTACTATTTGTATGAACAAGAAAGTGGAAAGAAGTATCTCTCTATGATTGCACCAAACGAGTGGGGAAAAAAATCAGATCAAAAAAAGTTTATTGCAAAGGTAAAGCTTCTTTCAGATCATACCTGGAGAATTGAAGATTAATAATCTTTTTTTACATGTCTTAAAAATTCTGTTTCCGAATTAAATAGATGTTCTAAATACTCTCTATTCTCTCCAATTTCATCAACATTCATCGCCTTGATGATTTCTTCTGCTGATATTCGTTTCCTATTTTTTAAAAAAGTTACTTTTACAAGTGCTGCTGCTATAAGCTTACCCTTAGCTTCAAATCGTTGCTCAATATAGAACCAACCATTATAATGTCCTGCCAATTTTGTTTTTAATTGAAATTTTTGAAAAGGAGCAATACTTTTTAAGTATATGATTGTTACTCCACCTACGACACCGTATCCCCAACCAAGTTTTTTTGCCAATTTAAAAAGACCTGTTCTAATACTTAGTCGAGTACGACCAAGGTCCATTAAGGACAAAAAACGACCATTATTCAAATGAATATTTATATCTAAATCATTTGGCCATACTCGCATATCTACAGAATCTTGTTCATTAATACCTATAGGCTTGGCAATCATTGAACAAACCACTTGGTAAGAAAATCTTAATAGTAAATTCATAAACCCTCATTCAATTGTTTGAATTTAACCTATCAAATCTCTCATAATTTAGCAGCTTTTAAGACACATTTTTTTAAAATTAGATATAATAGCAAAAAAGTACACAAAGGATAATTTATGAAAACCTTAAAACTTAAAACGCTTTCTCAGCAAGATTATATTAATAATATGGACGGTATCCAAGCTCCAAATGAAGTATTAGAATTTATTAAAATAATGGCAACCAAGATGACTACAGATCAATGGACCATATTTACTCATCATTTAGAATTACATAACGAACTTGAAATTCCTTCTCTAAAATTAACAACTGCAGAACAAGAAGTTGTTAAGGCCGGATCATATAAAATTAAAAATCAATTTTTGTAGGTTCAGTATTAGTACACTTCCATTGCTTACTAAGACAATAACAATAAATTTTTCCCTCTACTATAAGTCCGTCATTAAGAGCTGGATCATCTTCTAAACAAGGACCAAAACTCAAATCAACAGGAGGATACTCTGTATCTTGACACAAGAAATCATACATTGTTTTATTGGAAGATTTCTTTTCATCTATAATAATTTTGCCATTAAAACAAAAATCCTTGCCTTCAACTATCTTGCAATGTTCAACATTATTTTCACAACTTGCAGGAACAAAATTTTTGATATTATCATGACATGAATAGACTTGTGAATTACTAATACTTTCAGTCTCGCTTAGTAGAAACTTTACAGTCAACAAAGTCTCATGGCCAAGAACCGTAGCTGAAGCTAAGTTCATACTAAATAAATATATAAGTAAATATTTCAATGAACCCAACTCCCTTACTCTACTATATTACCATATATATACTTTAAATATTATAAACCAGAATTTTTTGCAGGATAAATATTGTTTTAAAACTCATCTATAATACTTAATGTATGATGAAACTAATAATAATTTTCTTAGCTCTATCCTTAAATACTTTCGCTGCTGAATTAAAGATTGAACCAGTATACGGAGTAGAACGTACACAAAGGTTTTATCCTGAACCTGCAAGATATAAAACTCAGACTTTTCTCGGAGTGAGAGCAGTATATGGCTCTCCAGATTTCGCTTTCGAGTTTGAACTCAACCAGTCAAATGACTCAGAAGATTTTCCAGATAGCAATTCTTCGGCTAAATATCAAAATCAAAAAGCTTTACTTGGTTTTAGAACTTACCCTTTAAAAAGCAAATATCTTGGTGCATATTTACGTTTTGGTATTCAGGCCAATAAACAGACAGAAACAATTACAACTGATGGAACCACAACGACAGAAGAGTACCCTATCAATATTGATCCATATGCTGGAGTAGGTTTAACATTAGCTTTTGGAAATAATTTTGCTCTTAATGCAGGGGCCACACTTGTTTACAATAAAAATGCCGAGGAAGCTGAGAAGTATGATACAAGATATACTTTCAGCTTCACTATTAAGGCTGGTAATCGTTAATTCTTAAAATCCCCTATGATGACGTCTTTTATGTGTTTTTAACTTCATTGAAAAGACATGTGCTGGAACAGGCTCCCAACCAATTCTTAACAGTTTACTTTCGTGTTTCGTTTTTAAATCACATGGTGTACTTTCATTATTAGAGTCAACTCTTCGCCAGTAAAGTGCATTTGCAACACTATCTCTTGGTCCTTGATGGTAGTATAGTTTAAAGTCGTGTGCTTCTCCCTTTTGAAGATTAATCGTTTCAATACCGCAACTAATCGTTGGTGAGTGAAGTTTCGTATTTCTCACAATTGTCTTTCGACCTATTTTTAAAAGAACTCCATCATCTGACATCATAGCAAATTCATACTCTCCTTCATCTTGTTCATCATCAACACTTAGTTGACCATCATACTTAATGATATAGTCTTCTAGTAACTCTCCACCCGAACGAGGGTCATCTATATATTTACCAACTCTATCAACTACACCTAAATTACTTGCCCTTGGAGCAGTATGAATATTATCAACAATGAATCTTTCAATATGTATTAGTTTTTTATATTGTAATAAAGACACTATTGAGCTTTCATTTACTCTTGTTACATATTGTTTTCTGATGGCAAAAAGAGTTGCTTTTAATCCTGGAGATCTTCTATCGTTATTACAACTAACATCATCAGATTCTTCCTCAGAATCTTCTCCTGAACTATTGTCTGATCCATTTTCCGAATCATTTCCTGAGTCACTTCCTGAGTCACTTCCTGAGTCACTTCCTGACTCATCCCCTTCTACAAATTCAATATAATCTGCGTCAGATGAATCACCCGTAATATCATCCCAGGTCTCTTTTGTAGTTTTGTTTTGTGAGAAATCACAAGATACGAATGCTAAATTTAAAAAAAGCAGTAAAGATAGAATTTTCATTTTGGCTCCAGTTTACGCTTTATTCTCTTCCCAAGAATACAATTTGCAATATAAGTGCCAAAAGGATCTGTATCTATTTTGTCCAAATATCCTTACAAATATCTAAAATTTAATTAAAGACTAGTTATTGCTTGTCTAATATTTGGTCAATTTCTCAATTTCGTGTAAAATTTAGTCAAACCAAGGATAATTATGAAAGAAGTTATAGTCACTTTGACATTTTTAATGTCAACTCAGTTGTACGCAAAAAGCCTAATCGATAGATTAAAAACATATGACTTTGATCAAAAATCAAATACACTTTTCGCTGGAATTCATTGGGGCTATGCTCAATTAACTACAGATAAAAGCAATGAAGCTGGGAAAAAAACGGGTCTACAATACGGGGCAGGTGTTTCCTCACTTTTAGAATATGAACTTTTCGATCTTAATCTTGAAATGTCTTATTATTATGTAAACTTTCAATCCAGTAGAGTTGATGACGTCAAATATAATCTGGAAACTAAAACACTTGCTATAGAAGGAAGTCCTTTATACAAATTAGGAAGTTTTAGCCTGGGACCCAAATTTCAAATGATTCTTTTAGATAAACTTCTAGTTGGACCATCTGATTCTTCAAATGAAACAGCTGATGACTTAACAAGCAGGTACGTTGTTGGTCTTAATGGTTTTTATAATACGGATTGGGATAAACTAACTGTTAGATTAGGCCTACACTATCAAAAACCAATAAGTGTTGGACCTAGAGATGTTAATATAACCTACCTAAGCTTAGAGATTGGTCAACTTTTTTAGTTTACCAGTCCCCTGTATTGCCCATTGAGGACCACGGTTCCTTAGGTTCAAGTGGACTTCCTTTTTGCAGTAATTCAATAGATATATTATCTGGAGTTTTTACAAAGGCCATATATCCATCTCTTGGAGGTCTATTAATAATGACTCCTGATTTTTGCAATAGCTCACATTTCTCATAAATATTTTCTACTTCAAATGCAAGATGGCCAAAATTTTTACCACCGCTATATTCGGTTTGTTCGCCCCAATTATAAGTTAGCTCAACCTCTCCGTCACTATCTTCAGATTTCAGATAAACTAGTGTAAACTCACCTTGTGGATATTCTTTTCTTCTGACTTCTTTTAAACCTAAAAGGTCAACAAAAAATTTTAATGACTCTTCTAAGTTTGTAACCCGCACCATCGAATGCAAGAATTTCATATGCTATCTCCTCTGTAAAATCTCACTAATAACATAATACTAAAATAATTAAACGACAAAAAAGCAGATCAAAAAATCGAACGATCGTGCTATAATAAATAAAAATTGAGGAGAAGTATATGACAAAAAGAGTTTGTATTATTATGGGAAAACGTATCCCCTTTATGAAATCACACACTAACTATATGGGGCTTACTTTACGTGAACTTATGAAACCTGCAATGAGTGCACTTGTAAATGATCTTCATCTCGAAGGTAAAATGATTGGAGAAGTATCGATGGGAGCTGTAAATAAACATGCCTATGATTTTGCTCTTGCTCGAGAAATTGTTATGGATTCAAAGTTAAGTCCACGGACGCCTGCCACAGATATACAAAAAGCCTGTGGAACATCACTTGAAACAGTCATTCATATTGCTAATAAAATTGCATTAGGACAAATAGAATGTGGTATTGCAGGTGGAGCAGATACTAACTCTGATCTTCCTATTGAATTTAAAAAATCTTTTTCAGATAGACTTCTTAAACTAAATGCTGCTAGGTCAATACCAGATAAACTTAAAGTTCTAAGTGGATTTAGCCCCAAAGAACTTTTGCCAAAGTTACCAGCGATTAAAGAAGCCAGAACAGGAAAGAGTATGGGGGAAAGTTGTGAAGACATGGCAAAAAAATGGAATATATCAAGAGAAGATCAAGACAGACTAGCCTTCAACTCCCAAGTAAATGCTAAAAAAGCTTATGATGAAGGCTGGTATGCAGATATGGTTGTTAACTTTAAAGACAAAAAGCAAGATGGACTCGTAAGAGAGACAAGTTTTGAAAAATTATCATCTCTAAAACCAGCATTTGATAAAAAGTCTGGTAATGGTACTTTGACTGCAGGAAACTCAACAGCGCTATCTGATGGTGCTAGCTGTGTTTTTCTTTGCTCTGAAGAATATGCAACTAAACACAGCCTCACCCCATTGGCATATCTTACTTTTGCTCAGTCTGCTGCTGTAGATTATGTGAATGAAGAAGGATTACTTATGGCACCTGCCTACGCTGTACCTAAAATGCTAGATAAAGCGGGACTAAGTTTACAAGATTTTGACTTCTATGAAATACATGAAGCTTTTGCAGCTCAAGTTCTTTGTACACTTAAAGCCTGGCAAGATGAAGAATTTTGCAAGAAAAATTTAGGTTTAGAGAAAGCACTTGGAGTAATCGATCAAAGCAAGTTAAATGTTAAGGGAGGTTCACTGGCACTAGGTCATCCTTTCGCCGCAACTGGAGCAAGAATTGTGACTGGCCTAGCAAAACTTTTAAATGAAAAGGGATCCGGAAAAGGCTTAATTTCGATCTGTACTGCTGGAGGAATGGGAGTTACAGCTATTATAGAAAAATGAAAGAAATAAGTATTTTAACATTAAATATTCACAAGGGCTTTGACTGGACAAGTACAAAGCCCACAATTAAATTGCTCAAAGAAGCTCTTATTGAGCAAAATGCTGATATTATTTTTTTACAAGAAGTTGAAGGTCAAAATCAAAAACGAGTTACCAATGAGGTTGACTGGATTGAAAACCAATTCGAGTTCCTGGCCCAAGATTTATGGCATTCTAAAGTTTATTCAGGTCATGCCATTTTTGATAAACGACACCATGGAAATGTTATTCTTTCTAAGTACCCCATTGAAAAACATTTTGTTACTGACATTTCACTCAATCCACGTGAAAAACGAGCAATATTATATGCACAAGTCGGTATTAATAACCAACTCATACATTGTTATTGTGTTCACCTTAATCTCCTCCATCGAGATAGAAAAAAACAATACGATAAAATTACTGAATATATACTTAATAAAAATACAAAAGATGATCATATTATTCTCGCTGGTGATTTTA
>CAYFHZ010000065.1:0-10179 GCA_964342535.1 uncultured Bacteriovoracaceae bacterium
ATGAATTTTGGATGGATGGCCTATACTTTATGCGTTAAAAATGGCCAAAGTTGAGAGATGCCCTAGCTTGAGCTAGGGCATCTTTTTTGTCTGCTCAAGTAATGATGTTAATTTTCCTTTTACAGAGTCATCCCTTCTCTTTTTATCATAAAGTTCAGTTGTCGATATTTTACTATGTCCTGCAAGAGTTTTGGCACCATAAATATCGGCATTTCCAAATTCTTTCTCTGTGAGTGAGAGATAGTTCGTAATGGAACTTGCTCGCCCTGAATGGGAACTAATGCTCTTGAAGATGCCGGCTTGTTTAGCATACTTTTTTAAGAGTCTATTTACTGTAGAAGGATTTAAAGGCTTATCAATATTAGAAGATCCTTGATGATTATTTCTTGTTGGCCGAAATAGATACTCTTTTGGGTTCATACTTCGCTTCGTTGACCTCATCCAGTTTATATAATCTACAATTCTTTCGACTGCTGGACTTGGAATTTCTTTTTTCTGGAACTTATTACCTTTAGTTTTCACATTAAGAAAATAGAGGTTATCGGAAGATGTAAAGTCTTCAAGTTTTGCGGATAGAAACTCACTTAATCTAATAACTGCGTAGAAATTAACAGCAATTAGGGCCGCATGTAGAGGGCCTGCTTGGGATGAGCTTGTTTCTGCAATCATTCTTTCAATTTCTTCTATTGTGAATATTTCTCTTTCTTTTTTGATGCTTCGTGAAGGTGGAGAGATATTAATAAACGGGTTAGTATCTATAATATTTTGTTCAGCCAAGTATTGAAAGTATGTCTTAAGGGCACTTAGTTTTCTAGCAATTGAGTAGGGGGCTGATGGATCTCCATTTCTGCCACCAATTTCTTGAAGGTGTTTGCGAAACTTCAAGATATCGTCACGCCGAATGTCTTCATGGGTCTTTTTTATAAAAGTAAAAAATTGTGAGAGATCAGAATTATATGCTTTTTTTGTATTTTCACTATTTAGGCCTTCGATAAAGCTTTTCTCTATTTTTATTGAATTAATCATTTAGCATCCTTGGATAGGGGAGTATATGCTAATATTATCGGTTGTTTATATGAATATCTTTACAGTTTTGATCACAAGTTAAATATGTGTTATAATTTATAAATATATCACAAATTTAATTTGTGATATAATATGACGATAGGTGTAATATGATTGAGCTTTTGCCAAGCACTCCATTTTCGCTAAAGGATGTAATGAAATTAAACATTACAAGGTATGCTGTTTCAAAAATGGTAGAGAAGGGAAGTGTCGTTAAAATTGGCCATGGCCTTTACCAAAAGAAGCTAAAAAAGAAGAGAAATACGAACTTTGATACTTCTATGTTTGAGAGAGTGTTTGCAAGGTCAAGCGGAGAGGGGTGTATTTGTCTTTGGTCGGCTTTAGAATTTTACGATCTGACTGATGAGTTCATTGAACAGGCTTGGATCTATATTTCTTATGAGAAAAATATTCGTGTTGAGGAGGCCAGGCCGGTCAGAAAAAGAAAATTAAGTTTAGAGCATGGTGTTGTTGATTATGAAGCATTTAAAATTACTAATCTAGAAAGAACATTAATTGATTGTTTTCTTTCTAAGAAACATATTAGCTTGAGAGACTCTCTAGAGATGTGTCGTAGAGCGATTTCGTTAAAAAAAACAAGCATTAAAAAACTAGTTGAAATGGCCAAGGTATTAAATGTCTATGGTCAGACGAAAGAATATTTAGGACTTTTATAATGAACTTCTCGGAAAAATCACTAAATCAAAAGATATCGAATTACGCAAAGTCAGTTAATGCAAAAGATACTAATAAAATACGAACTACTGTAGTCCTTGAAAGATTAGTTGCTAGAATCCAAGCTTCTGAGTTTCTTTGTGAAAAGGTTGTATTTTGCGGAGGATTCGTCCTTTATAAGCAAGGAATAACTGATAGATATACACGTGATGTGGATATGATCTCTAGTGAAATAGATCATCAAAAGGTCATTGATGAAGTCAAAAAAGCTATTGAGGTAGATTTTGGTGATGGATTTTGGTTTGGAGATACAATTGTAGAAGAAATTCAAGAAGATTTTCACTATGGAGGGATTAGGTTTAAACCTTTGTATAAGATTGGAAATCCTCCTCCAAGTTCAAGCGATATAAAGAAAATGAGAAGAGTTCATCTCGATTTATCATTTCAAGGACTAAGTCACTTGACGGAATCTACTTCAGAAATGTCTCAGACGATAGATCAGTATCAAAGTATTTCATGGAAAATTTATCCAATTGAGTTTATTGCAGCTGACAAGGTTCATGCAATTATTTCAAGAGCGGGCCTAAGTACAAGGTCAAAAGATGTATATGATTTAAGATATATTTTAGGTGAGTGCAATAAAGATACGCTAAGATCTGCAATATCTCATACCTTCTCTTCAAGAGGAATGGAGATTGAGGAGCCTATTTATAAAACACTTCAAACCATTGAGAATGATGGCTTAAAGAGAAATTGGAATAAAGTAGAGTTTAAAGAAAAGAAAATTGATTTTGACCAGTGTTGGAACTTTCTTGTTGATTACTTTGATCAGTTTTGATTCAAGGCTTGCTTTGTTTTTATGCGCAATAACGAGCATTATTATGCATAACTTGATACGCAGTTCTATCCGTAAATTCCATGTTGAAAATCGTGACTAAATTGTCCATTCTTTATAAGAGTTTATGTTTAAAAACTATATGGAAGAATTCCTGCCATATGAATCTGTAGAATTATTTAAATGACCAATTAAAGAATAGAAAATAGATGTAAAACCATGACGTTATTTTTCATTTAACTAGACATTAAAACTATTTTCTTACACTAAGTTTAATAGTGTCTTCCAAGAGAAGTTCTTTAGCTGCATAATTTATAGACTCTTTTGATACAAGAAGATCCTCATCTTTGATTAGTCTTATTATATCTCTGTAGACCATGAAGTTTGCATAAGCATGAGGATGACTTTTATTCTTTGCTTGATTGTTTTTGAAAAAATTAAAGGTTGAAAGTGTAACTCTAGAAGGACTTGATAGTTCAGCAAGCTTTGCTCTGTATTCAAGCTTAATTGAATTATCTAATTTATATTTTCTAATATCACGTAAATGCTGTGCTTCATGAGTTAAGTAATTGATTCTATATTTATCAGAGCTTAAATTATAAGAGCCTTTACAGCAGAATAAAGCTTTTTCTGTAGCCCAGCCTCCCGGATAGTAAATTCCAGCGGTAGTAAAATGCATCCAACCATTTGAAATAAAATCAGACATCATTACAACTTTTACCTTTTGAACACAATCAACAAGCTTAACTTTATACTCTTTAACTTCTTCACTCTTCCAGACCTCAAAGTCTTCAAAAGGTTGTACTGTCCCTACAATGCAATGATACCCACGCTTTTTAACGATTTTTTTGACTTTAGTCTGAATCTCCTCGTCATTTAAGCAAGTGATTTTTTCTCCAAATTCATTACAGGTATCAACAATATTCTTATAAAGTCTTTTCTTTGAGGTACCTTTATTTTTATTCTCAAGTATCACTTCGTACCAATATTTTTGATATTCGAGTAAGAGTTTCTTTACCAATGGATCAGAGCACCTTACAACAGGCTTTTTCTTATCTACAAATCGACTATTAATCCTCTTGATAAACAATAGCTCATCTTGTTTTAAGTTTGATCTTTTAATTTTTTTAATCAAAGAAATGGCTTTTTTAGCTTTTCCTTGCATTAATTGGTTTAGAGGTTCTGTAAATTTAGAGTTAGATTTTATTGCCATGAAAACCTTACAAATTGATATTGTCCCAAAAATGGATATATATTTTATTATGGCAGAGATAATGAACCGAACGAATGCTCTTGAAATGATTACAACTTACTGTAAATGAATTTTACAATGCCCTTGTTTTCGAATTGATTCAAAAATATCGGCACCATAGCTGAAGAAGGGCCCGTTTTGCCAAAGCTAGATATATCCAGATAATTAAAATGCGAACTAAAATTACAAGGAGTTATCTATGCAAAACGAGCTTAATCATTACTATATCAGCCTACTTCAGGAAAAGTACACTACTGCTTCAAAATCAGAGAAAACTAAGATGCTTGACGAGGCAGAAAGCTTTACAAAGCTTAGTAGGAAAACCATTATTCGAAGGTTAAATATTAAGTATAAAAAAGATAAGCTTAAACTTAAACAAGGGCGCCCTCGTAAGTATGATCATCTTATTCCTCACCTAAGGTTATTAAAAAACCTCATGGGAAATATCTCTGAAAAACGAATGAAAGCTGCTATTCCTGTCTGGATTATGTTTTATGTTAAACATTTTGATATTACTGTTAATTCTAAAGTCTTTGTGGATCTAAAAAAAGTAAGTCCATCAACTATAGCAAGACTCTTGAAGATGGATTATCCAGGCAAAGGCCTAGCAACGACAACGCCCAGTGAGAAGTTTAAAAATATTATACCAATCAAACGCTTAGATGAAACAGTCACAGCTCCAGGAACGATTCAGGCAGATACAGTAGCTCACTGTGGAACCATGATTGCGGGTAAATACTGTCACACCTTAACCTGTGTAGATGTCCATACTGGTTGGACTGAAAATAGAGCTCTATGGACAAAGGACTCCAAAGAGGTTGTAGAGGGTATAAAATCTATTGAAAATTCTTTTCCTTTTGATCTTAAGCACTTTGACACTGACTGTGGGACAGAGTTTTTAAATATAAATGTGATGAAACACCTAGAAGAACGCCCAAGCCCTGTTAAGATGAGAAGAGCAAGACCCTATAAGAAAAATGATCAATGTTATGTTGAACAGAAGAACTTTACCCATGTAAGAAAACTTTTTAAATATGAAAGGTTAGAGGATCCAAAACTCAAACTGATGATGAATGATATATATGAGAATTACTGGAATCCATTACATAATTACTTTATCCCAAGTTTTAAACTTGAATCTAAAGAGAGAATTAATTCTAAGATAAAAAAAGTACATGAATTTCCGCAGACTCCAGCTCAAAGAATAATAACAGATAAAAGTATTGATAAGCATATTAGAAATAGAGTTAGTTCTAAATCAATGAGTTTAGATCCTATTATCCTTAAAAAAGAACTTAATAAAAAACTTGCAATATTTTTAGAAGAGCTTGAAAATTATAAATATAAAAAAGCTGCTTAATTATTAGGTGGTTATATCTTGGTGACGTCTACTTTTGAATTAATACGTTTTTGAGAAAGATACGATGTCTTGTTCTTACTTGTGTGTATTCAGTCATTAATATGGCAGCTTAACCCATTAAAAATTCCTGAGTCTTTAAAATAACCAGATGCTATATATTCAAAAGTCGTAAATCCTCCAACATTCTGATTAGAGCTAGTTATTTGATAAACATTATTCTGATACTTTACAGAATAGCTAAAATTATCTTTCTTAAAGACCACATGTGACTTACCGTCAACAACTAGGCTTGACGCTATAAACTCTTCCATCTCTGAAGATTTACCTTCACCACAATTCATGTAGCTATCTCCAGCAAAAGAAGGTACAGAAGATAAAATTGCTAACCCAATCAATAGACTTTTCATAATATGTCTCCTGCAAATTGGCTTTAATTAAAGTCCGTTATAAATTATTGATCCAGAGTAACCACTTAGAGCATCTCTAAATAGGACCGTTGAGAAGTTTCCAATTTTGCTTAGTGTAAAGGTTTCTCCATCATCATAATTTACGAAAAACTTATTATCTTTATCCTTAGTATTGATAAAAAAATGCTCTACTTCGCAATTAATCCAAGGATTATTTTTTTATATTCATGGCATTTTTTCTCTCGTTCAAGAACTGTTTTTAAAGGATCAATATCAAATTCCCCAATTTCAGAACTTGAAACAGAGTAAAGGATTGAGATATCTCGACCTAGAATTTCGTTTGTGTTAGCAAAACTTGAAATTGATATAAGAGTTAACATCATTCCAAATAAAATATTTCCCATTTGAATTCTCCTATTCAAAATTAATAACTTTTTAAAATGGCATAATCACATTATGCCAGAGATAATTAACAGAATGAGCTTTCTTGAAAAGATTACAACTCACAGTAAGCCTAATATTCAGCAACTGAAATTTTCAAGTAGATATGCGGGTGAAATACTTTTAAAGAACTTGTTTATACTTGTTAGTAAAGATATTCCTCTCGTTAAGCTACTATAATTTCGTTAGCTTTTTTCGAAGAAAAAACACCAAACAATGGCTAATCTTTAATAGATTTAAAAATATTTCGTCTTAATTCTTTATATGAAAGAACAATAAAATGATCATTTAGTAGAATTATTAAATATGGCCTATTAATTTAAGCGAGATTCACCAACTCTAAGGCATTTTATCTTCACTAAAAAATATTAATTATTATTTATTTTTAAACATGAAGGAACACTATCTAATAGGTCATATGCTTCATCTATAAGCTGACTATTCTCTTCAGCATCTGTATTTCCTTTAAATGAATTGTCCGAATATAATTGAGCAAACTTAGATACATATTTGTTATCGTTATGAACACTTGTATTAATGATAATATGCCCTAAATATCTATTTTCCTGAGTTGAATTGAATGCATTAGCAATAAGATTAGTTACAACATTTCTTCCAATTGCTCTATTTCTATTTGCAAGGCCAACGCTTAAAGAAACAGATAGTCCATTTTCAGGTACACTTCCTGAGTTAAGTTCGATATCATCTTCAACTTGATACCCTTTATTTCTTAAAGTTAGAATAAGGTCTTCCTTTGAAATAGTTTCTGTCGTCTCGTTAATTTTTTCTACAATACAAGTATTGTGTTTGATATTTGCAAAAGACTGTGTCGAAGTGATTAATATAGTAATAAGTAACAACCTTTTCATATGAATCTCCAATAAATAAATTTAATATTTAAATATCTTACCTGATTTTATGTAAGGAACTATCAAGCTTGCAATTATTACAATTCTTTGTAAAAAAAATATACATCAATCAAAATCAATGTGGACATAAATAAAAAAGGTGATCGTTTAAATAAGATACATATTTTGAGATTTACCTTTTCTCAACATAAGGGCGATTCACTAAGAGACATCAAAGACTTATACATGAACGTTATTACATATAAATAGTCTAAATTTTCAATTTAAAAGAAGGTTCAGTCCCAAACTGTAAAAGACTCTGATTTCGATAGCTTTTCTCTTGGAAAATCAATGCAAAGAGTGTCCAGTCTATCAATTCAAATGAAGTAATTTTCTCTTGTGATTACTTAAAACAAATTTTGAACTTATCAATCAAATACTGCTAGAGCTTTTAGTTTTAGTCCTTTCTTTAGAAAGACGATGAAGCAGTATTGCTGAAAAAATTAAAAGTACAGTATAGGTCCAACACCCTGCTTCAAGATTCTTTTGATCGAAGGTTGAAAGTTTTGCTGAAATAGATGCAAAAACGTTCCACCAATAATGAGCAGCTATTGCACCAAATAAACCATAAGAGAAGAACACTGATGTTAAAAAAATCCCTGCTATAGAAGTTCCAACAATATAATCCCAATAGATTGGAGTACCGGAGGTAAAATTTAGTAAGTGCAAGACCCCAAAAGGGATAGCTCCGAGTACCAAGGCTGCCTTTCTACCATAGATATGATGAGCAATGCTAACGATTCCAAGACGAAACCCTATTTCTTATACTATTGCAGGTCTAAACTGAAATAAGACTTCATTCAGTATTTCTGAGATGACGATTTTTTCAGTGTTAAACTCGTAACCGAAAACATAAAGATACGTTACGGAGATAGTAAAAACTAGACATCCAATTAATGAGCCCTTAAAAAAATCTTTTAAGCTATTGAGTCTGGCTTTTATTTCAAATCTTTTTAAAATCAAATTAGAAATAAACAGAAATATTCCACCTAAAAAAAACGCCATAAATATTGCAATAAAAGATCTATATTCAGGAATCATTCTTTCTATTTTATTTGAAAGGATTAATAATCCTATAGTTGATAAGAAAAAGAATATTATTGCTAAAGTAGTATTTATTTTTTTCATAAATTAATATTATAGTAATTGATAAATGTTGTCCTTATGAAAGTACATGAATAGCTACTCAAATTAAAACTATGAAAGAAGTCCCTTACTGTAAAACACTTTGATTTCAATAGTTTATTTTGATTGAAAGGATGTCCAAGCTTTACAAGAAACATATGGTTTTTCTTTCATACAAAGGAATACTAAAGAGCTGAACAAAAAGACTTAGCCTCATCGTAACTTAAATCATTATTTCCTAATGGATAATGCCCTCAATAAGGAAGCTTACTTTTAGTAAGCGTTTCGATGCAACCATCTTTAATACCACATGTTTCTATTTAAGTTTTTAACGCTTCTTTTGTTGTGTATTTTGAGTTTCTTAATTTATAACCTCCAAAAAGAGATTTAAGTAGATAAACTCTATCAAGAGTTAAATTTTTATGACAAGCTTCTTTGTCATAAAAATATTTTTTGGCAATTGAGTTATGATCTTTTCGATTATTTGCAATCGTAGCATGAAAGACTTCATGTAGGACCTCCTCTAGTTGATTAGGAGTTTAAGAAACGGATATTTTTTTCCATTTTTAAGAGCTAGTTGATTTGAAAGATTGTAAAGAGCTTTAATCATTTTTCCTGCAATATAACTATTAAGCATGTCTTTACTAACAAAAATAACTGATTGATATACAGTAGGTGCCTCTATGTTTTTAGGAGGAACATCAATTTTGCCTAGTCTTCTGGGGTCAAAGAACTTGTAGGATATGGATTGAAGTAAGCAGTTGCACCAGATTGGATTCCATCAACACAAGAAAAGACAGTTCTTCTAAACTGTGTAATCCAATCATTTTTGTAAATTTCAAGTTCAGTTCTAGTATAACCGTAAGAATTTACAAAGCGTTTATCTACACGAAGAGACAAGTCATTCCATTTATCATGTATTTCTTCATCTGCTTCATTGCTAAAGCTCTCTTTTGCGGCTTTTACACATGAAACGCTAAATTGAATCCCAAAGGGAGTTCTGTACCATCCTTTTGCCTCTGTTCACCAATTACTATCTCCAAGAATATCATCCTGACTTAAAATATCTACATACTTCTTTCTTTCCTTAATCTTCTCATTCGCTTCTCTGCTTTCTGAGAAAGCAGAAAAAGAAATAGCTAGAAAAAACAGAATAGAGCATAGCATACTTACATTTTCATACTTGATTTAGTTTTTTGGTGTATAGGTTAAGGTTTCAAACCCATCTAAAACTATTTTTCCATCCTCAGTATAAATATTTACGTATGAAGTATCAGTACGATTCCAAAAAGCAACTTTGCAATTATCGTTGTTATTTGGCTTATATAGTCTATATATTAATTGATCTGTATGCATTTGTTCCCCCATTTGAGCAGCAAACTTAGCACCTTCTTCATTAATTCCTTGAGAAACAGCAGTTAATTCACCATTAATTATTTCAAACTTAGTATCATTTCTGTCAAATGAAAGATCAGGACTTTCTTTATATGTAGCTACTGAACTAAAGTTGTCTGTAGACAACATTGTCTCCAAGACAGGCTTGCATACTTCAGGGATTTCGTAATTTAAGATCTCTGACTCAGCATATGTAGAAAAGCTGAGTAATAATAAACCATTTAAAACAATTTTCTTCATAAGTTTCTCCGTTTATTTGATATTGTCCCAAAACTGTAGTGTAAATCATCACCTGAGTTTGGAACTTGGTTAATATGTAATTACATAAATCTTATGGGATAATCTGATCGCGCGACAGACCCATTGAAATCTTTCCATATATTTTTTTAAAGTTTTTTTTAAAGTGTCAAAAAAGAAAACGATTTTTTTGAAAGACCTAGGCCTAACTGGTTAAATTTATATAATACCACTTATACAACCAATACCAAGGAAGGCCCATGATCACTAAAAATATTGCTCTAAATATTAAGACTTGTCTATCTGGATTATCCTTTTCCTTTGATGAGCTAATCCTAGAAACTAAAACTCTCTTCGAAAATGAAGGTATTCCAGGCTTTTTAAAGCTTCTAATATCTCTCATTGATAATATTGTGGTTGAGCACTGTCGATTTTCAGATCACCGACACCAGTTTCAGCATAAAAAAACCACTTAATAA
>CAYFHZ010000066.1:0-10176 GCA_964342535.1 uncultured Bacteriovoracaceae bacterium
GATCTCTGCCCCATCAGCTTGAAATGTTCTTTGCTCAACAGGTCGCAATGTTTCAATTGGAAGAGTCGAAAGATATGAAATAGCATCACTATATTTTCCTTGAACAATAAAAACTCTCAATCTTGTTAGCCATAAAAGTTGTTTCATTTTTCCGGTAATATATTTTTTTTCTGATTCAGCTGCATCTAAAAATGCAATCGTCTCTATGTCTGATTCTGATAACTCTCTTTTTCTTGCGACTCGTAGTCCTACATACCGAACTTTCGCTTCGAAGCGAATTGATAAGTCTGATGATTTATTAATTGCATCTTTGTATAACTTTAAAACTTCTG
The DNA here is from genome assembly GCA_964342535.1 of uncultured Bacteriovoracaceae bacterium. GTDB lineage: Bacteria > Bdellovibrionota > Bacteriovoracia > Bacteriovoracales > Bacteriovoracaceae. The sequence goes on from CAYFHZ010000066.1 coordinate 333, forward strand.
CCGTAGGTTTATTTAACAAATCATAAGTTTGGGCCAACCTCAGTCTGGCTTGTGAACTTTCAGTAAAATATGAGTATGCAGTTAAATATTTATCATATAGTCTCATTGCCTTTTCATACTTCGCCTCTCTGAAAAAAGCTTCAGCTGTATTAAAAAGAATTGCAGGATGAATTGGATTAGCAAGGGATCTTTCATTTGCTGTATAATCTCCAATAACTTGTTGTGTTTTATCTTCTTTTAAATTCACATAAAAAATATAGGCCAATCCCTCTTGGGCAGGTAAGACTCTTTTAACAGCTTTATTTTCTAAAAAGTTTTTTATTTTATCTAATTGTTTTAAATGGGCCAAAGAATTCAAGATGACTCTAGAACTATAGATAATCATATCATCATCAAAATCCTCAGATGCTTTTACATATAGTTTTTTTGCATAATTTAATGTTTGAATATAATCTTCTTGATTTCTTGAGTCCTGAATTAAATATCTTAAAACTGATTGTGAAAGTTTATAATCATTACTTGATTCACTTATATTAGATAGAATATTTTTTGCTGCTGCTCTAATTCCTTTATTGGTAAAGTTTTCAGCTGGAATCACCTCTCCTTCTGGTCCCACTTTACTTGCATACTTTGGCGTCACAGAGCTTCTGATTGAATTTTTTATCATTGAAACTGCTTTCATAAAATCATTCAGATTTTTATTAGTGTCAGTTCCATATTTTTCTTCGTAAAGATTAATTGACCTAGTCATAAGTCCCCAATCTTGTTTTTTGTAAAAGTTGATACTCAATTGCATATGAGCTTCTTTCTTATCATCAAGATAATCACGATCTTTTACTTCATATAAAAAGTCTGGTCCTTTAACTTTAAGTGAAATATCTTCTTCTAAAGGAGGAACTTGAGCACTATAATCCCAGAGAAAAGAAGATCCGTATCTAAAATCTCTATATGCTTCTTTTTTATTATCAGAGATAACTCCGATAATTTTATTCTGCTTTTTTGAAGGCCCAAAAGAAACAGTAGGTTCCTTCTTTTCTTTCTTTTTAGGTACTAATTTTTTTGTATTAAGTTTCGCTATCTTAGGTAGTACTTTTTTTGAAGCAGCTTTAGTACTTACTAAGTCTTGATTAACCCAAAAATCGAAAATATATTTTCCTTCATCCTGCTTATAAAAACTAAAGAGCTCTATTGTGTCATCTTTTAGTGGTATTTCTAGTGAGTATGGGCTTCCAGGAACCTTAGGTGCAGTGAATTTAAAATCTGAATGATAATTGGTATTTCTTTTAAGTCTTGTTATATTTGCGCTAAAAGCCTCAAAAAATTCGGGATTTAAGCTTTGAATGATGACGCTTTTGTTTTGTTTTTTTATTTTTAAATCCTGCTTTTGAGCAGAAATAGACCATCTTAGAAATGATTTGTTTGTTTTTTGCACAACAGATTGAGCGAAAGATTTGCCTGAAATGGCAATGATAAGAAAGAAGAATGTCAATAATTTGAATTCAAGCTTCATCATCAAGCAAAACATCCTGTTGCTAGTTTATTGTGGAAAACTTCCTGTTCCCCATCCCTACTCATCATTGTACACGATTTTGGAATCGAAAAAAGGAAATTTTTACTCCTGGGCAAAAAAGTTCCTGTCAAAATCCAGACAGAGCTATAAGTATATGAAAAAGTACTATTTGTCTGAGGTTTACTCTCGGCCAAATATGATTATTTATTTTCAAAAACGGTTTGAATACTTTTCTCAAATTTTGTTGTATCGACCTTTTTCTTCACCATGGCATAATTCATCATTGCAGCATTTACCATAAAACCAGTATCTGTATATGTTGGATTTGCAGTTAGCTTTGGATAGTTATCTCCGCCTTTGGCCACAAAATTCATTGTCCCTAGGGTAAAGCTTTTTTTATTTGTTTGAATTGCTCCATTAACTTTTTCAATGGACCATTTACCCTCAGGATCTTTTAATCCAATGAGCTCATTATCTTTCATAATTAAGGTAGCAAAAGATATTTGAGGATATCCACCTATAAGATGCTTAGGATTTACATGAGAAAATTTTGCGACAACACTCATATAATCAAAAAGCTCTTGTGCACTCATTTTAACCGTTGCAATTGTATTTCCATAAGGGTGAACTCGATGAAGATCTTTTCTTGATATATCTCCGGCGACTAAGCCTCCTCGAATACTTCCACCATTTAAAACAACTAGGTCAACATCACTCACCTGGTGCTTAAAACATTCCCCTATAAATTGGCCAATTGGCATTTGTTTAGATCTAACATCCTTTCTTTGTGCTGATAGATCTTTCATTAAAATTCCAACTTTTTGGCTACCAATTTTTTCAGCTTTCTCTTGAAAAGGTTTAAAAAGATCGATCATTTCTTGATTGGGTTCTATATAATCTGCAATCAAAACTTTTTTGTCCCCATCACTCTTTTTTAAATTAATTGGCTCTAATTTATATTGGTGATCTGCAATAATATGTTCCTTTGTAATAAAGAGGTCGAGAACTCCAATATATTTTCCCCAATCTTCAGCTTGAACAATAATTGTATTATTATGAACTTCAGCATTTATAATTTCTTGAGAATGTCCACCAACAATAACATCTATTCCATCTACTGCTTGAGCTAGCTTAATATCACCATTCGAAGTTTCACTTCCATGATGCCCAATATGCGTTACTGCAATCACAACATCAACTTTTAATTTTAGCTCATCTACGATTGGTTTTGCTGCTTCAATGATAGGTTTAAATTCAAACATCTTTTTTGCATCATCACTACTTGCTTTAAATGGAGTGTCAATCGTCGTCAATCCAAAGATACCAACCTTAACTCCATTTATTTCTTTTATTATATAAGCTGGATCAAAAACTCTCTTTCCCGTTTTTTTATAAAAAATATTTGCAGATAAAAAAGGAAAGCCGGCCCACTGCTTTTGTTGAAGTAGGACTTTAAAATCATTATCAAACTCGTGATTTCCAATGGCCATGACATCATAACCTAATTTTTTCATCCCTAGGAAGTCAGGTTTTGCATCAAATACATCACTCTCCATTGTTCCTGTATTAATATCACCACCTGATAGAAGAAGAGATCCTCCACTTTGCTTTTTAATATCACTTCTTAATTGGTCTAATTTCGTTTTTCTTGCGGCCATACCATACTGGCCGTCTTTGTCAGCTAGGTAGTGCCCATGATGATCATTTGTATGAAGGATTCTAAGTTTAAGCTTCGCATCTTGATGATTAAAACTAGAGCAACCAAATAATAAAAAAGAAACAAATAATAATATTTTCAAAATACACCTCTTGAGAAAAAATAAACAGCTCAAATCTATCAAAAGTCTAAGTCATTTAGTGTGTTTTTTATATAAAGATTCCTGACCATATAACACAAGTAAAAGCAATAACTTATCGTATTTATGAGAATAGGAAAAATATTCCCTTTTTTCAAAAAAAATACTCAATGAGTCAATTTCTCCACCGAATAGAGCTTTAAGAACCTGTTGGGATTTAAAAAAGGTTCTTAAAAAACATTAATATAAACACAGAGCACGGTCGCTCACATCTGTAGGGGTACAGAATGTTAAAAACGGAGGTTTTATATGAATTTAGGAGATTAGGTTATGGGTTTTAGAATTGCAACAAATGTACAGTCACTTACAGCACAAAGAGCGTTATCAAAGATTTCAAAGCAAGAGCAGACAACAACTTCTCAGCTTTCTTCTGGTAACAGAATTACAAAATCATCTGATGATTCAGCTGGTTTAGCTATAAGTGAAAAACTAAGAGCAAATATTAGATCAAGTCAACAAGCAAACCGAAATGCGAACGATGGTATTAGTATGATTCAAGTAGCAGAAGGTGGATTAGATGAATCAGCAAATATCTTAATTCGATTAAGAGAGCTATCTATCCAATCTGCATCGGATACAGTTGGTGAAACAGAAAGAGGCTATACTGATATGGAATTCCAACAGTTAAAAAGCGAGCTTCAAAGAATTTCACAAACAACTGAATTCAATGATGTAAAACTTCTTGACGGTTCTAGTGATAAACTTGATTTTCAAATTGGAGCAAACAATGATGACTTTGAAGACAGAATTGTTTACGATCCAGGAAAATTGAATTCAGGTCTTTCAGCTCTTGGACTAGATGGCGAAGAAATCGCAACAAAAGAAGGTGCTCAAGGTTCTTTAAATAAGATCGACGATGCTATTAATACAGTATCAGGTCAAAGAGCAGAGCTTGGTGCCCTTCAAAACAGATTGATTACGACATCAAACAATTTAGAGACATCAGTAGAAAATATGTCTGCTGCCAATAGTCGAATTAGAGATGTGGATTATGCAGAGGTTACTGCTAAGAATACTCAGAACAATATCATGAAACAAGCTGGTATTTCTGTTTTATCTCAAGCTAACCAAACACCACAACAAGCTATCAGATTAATTGGTTAATGAAATCCCAACAAGAATGAATACGGCCCTCGCATAATGCGGGGGCTTTTTTATTTAATTGATAAATAACTATTTGTAGTTGAAGTACTTCCTGCAGTAATATTACTTAATGTTCCTGAAGTATTATCACTATTGTAAGACAGCAAAAGAGTGACCTCTAACTGTTTTTAAAACGTATCCTTCCCCTGGAGCATCTTAAAGAACACTGGAATCAAAATGAATAGAAACTTCCTCGCTAGCAGCATATGCTCTTTTAAAAATATTTTTAACAAGAGGTTAGATTGTAATGAGAGAAAGTGATGAAACTTAAAAGTTAAATCGTTCTGAAATATTTAAAGGTATTTAAAAATTCACTGTAAATATCTTTAACTACGCTCATGGAAATCTACCTTTTTCCGGTGAATTTTTTATTTTTTTATTGGCGTAATTATTTGTCAATTTCATGAATTGCCTAAGCTAGAAGCCTGTAATGATTGTCACACCTTAATTTCCTTAATTTTTCTAAGCTCTTGAAATACTACGTATTATTGAATGTTTTTTAATCAAGTGTTTTATAAAGGTTTATAATTGACCGAAGTGATTCTTAAGGAGTTAAGTTTAATGAAGAAACCTGGTAAACCAACAAAAGCCCAATGTAGTAAAGAAGTTAGACGTGTTCTTTTGAAATATCAAGCAGATCTGGCAAAAATGCACTTTTCGGCCAATGGTAGATCTACATACCTCAGTGGAACTCTGGTTAAAAACTCTGGTGAAGATTTCAAGTCAGAGGAATTGCTCATGCTCGCTCAAGAGCTCGCTCACCATGGAAGTATTAAATCTGAACTTGATAATTGGTATCTAGGCATTGATCGAATTTCCTATATTGGTAAGAATGAGGATAAAGCAGCTTAAATTGACCTAAAAAAGAGGCAAAACAATTGTTATATCATTTCAGATTTATATAAAATTAACATATTAAGATGAATCTTTCTTTAGGTGTTATAATTTATAGGTGAAGACGTTTTATATATTTTTGCTCCCTTTCCTCTTCTCATGTCGTAGTCAGGTAGACTTCCATGCAGTAGAGAAAAATATTATTCCTAGCTCTCCAGAAGGAGTTTATACATTTAACGAACCCAGTGTCTATGAAGCTACGTCTGAAGATTCATTTACTATAAGTATGACCTACACTAGCGGACTTAACGAAATCGAATCTCAATTTTTAAAACTAAAATCAACCGGTGATTCTTCATGTAGCTTTGAAGTCGATGATTTATACAGTAGCTCACCTCATATTACTCTATCTGCTTGTACTGGAAATGGAAGAGTTTACTTAGAGTATGGGGATAGAAATAGTTATGAAGTACTCATAAATAATGACGGAGGTCCGGTATTTTCTGGAGGTTGGGATATTTATATAATGAAAGATGGACTTCATGCCCTAGTTGTCGATAGCGATAGACTCTTTAAAGTAAATTTGGGAACTGGTGTGAGAACGATTATTCATTCAAATTCTGTTGGCTCTGGCGGGGCTGATATCGGTGGAATGACGAGTATACAAGTCAATCCTGCAGAAGATACTGTTTATGCTGTGGATGCTAGTAATAATACTATTGTAAAGATTGATATTGCTTCGGGACATGGTGAAGTCGTTTCTTCATCTGCAATTGGTTCTGGTCAAAACTTTTTAAATCCCACTAGACTTTTGGTCACAGCTGATGAGTCAACCGCTTATGTTGCAGATCGAAATACCCATACTTTTATTGTTGTAGATATTGCAACTGGCAATAGAACTGAGCTCTCTCCATATGTTGGCATATGTTATGGAATGGCATTTGGCCCGGATGAAGATTCATTTTATTATATTGAAAGGGATAGTGATGTTCTCTTTCGAGTTAATATTAGCGATGATTCTAAGACTAATATTGCTGAAAACCTTCCCGGAGATGAAGTCGATTTTGCAACAGCACATGCTTTAGTACTAGACCCAGTAAACCCTGATAATATATATGTTTTAAGTCCAGGGGGTGCCGATCAAGTTCAAAAAGTTAGTATTAGTACTGGAGAGAAATCAATTATTTCAGCTGATGGTTTTCGTGGCGAAGGATTACCTATCCTAGAAAGTCTTGGTATGGATATAAGCTCAGATGGAAAAACTCTGTATGTTATAGATACAAGCTCTAGTTATGAAGCGATTTTCAAGGTTGATATTGCAACTGGCAATAGAAGTTTTGTGAGTAAGTAAAGAATAATTTACTTTTCAAAATAACCATTCAAGCTAGAACTATATGAATTATCAGTGACATTACAGTCACTCACACCGTTAAATGTGTCAGTATTACTTTCAGCAAATGCTTTCGCCCATAATGAGATAGAATCTCCTGTAATACCTTGGTACAAATTATTCTCAGACAGCAAAATCGCAGCTCTTAATACTGATATCCCCCCAGCATTAGAATTATTTTGTATCGTTGAGTTTGTAATATGCATATAAGATCTTTTAGAAACTCTAATATTTTGATAACCTCCATTCTCAACCAAAATTGAATCAACTATGGCCCCAGAGTTAACATCTACAAGAATTCCATAGTTAAATCCTGAAATTTCTAAATTTGAAAGTTCAGTAAAGGCCCTATTCGAAATATTCACCCCAATGTAACTTCCTGAATTACCAATAATTCTAAATCCCGAAATTTCTTTAATCGCTCCTTTAATGACATTGATACCACGAGAGCTTGAGGATGTAGCATCTAGGACTACAGAGCTTGGAGATGATATATTCCCTACAAGTTTAATATTTCTTCCATCTGGATGATAAAGAGTGATGGCCTCTGTTAAATTGTACGTTCCATCTGCAACTTGAATTATGACTTCTGTGTTCCCAAAAATTCTTTTAGTAAGGAGATAGTCCATTGCCTCTTTTACTGAAGCGTAATCAGAAGGTACATTTATGGTTCTATCTTCTGTGATGGCAACTGCTTCTGACCACACAGGAACTCCTCCTTCTATTTTTAATACTGTATTATTATCACCAGGAGTAATTTTACTAAGAGGAACTTCTTGCTTAATTTTAAAATCAAAATATGGAGTTGCCGCTGAATAAGTAAGTGTAGCAAATAAGAAACCTAAAAAAATATTTAAGATACTTTTCATTAATAGCTCCTTATATAGGACTGTTTATTGCCGATAACATCTTCACCTGGTGAAAAATTAGTTGTGTTTCCAGACAAAGTCGTCATACCTTCGGAAACAACACTACTCATTCGTCCTGCATGTATACCAATAACACCATTATTACGAATAGTTGACCTAACTAAAATATGACTCATTCTATTTGCCGTTACACCTAGCTCACAATTATCAACAATCGCGGTAGTTCCTAAAGTGATGACTGAAAGGTTTTTACTTTGTAATCCAAGTTGTGAGCAATCTATAACGGTACCTTTAAAACTGATAGAGCTATGCATATCAGCAATGATTCCATTTTGAAAATCTTGAATAATGACTTGCTCATCAATAGTGACATATGAATTTTTAAATCCTCTAATACCTGTCTGTACGCTAACCCCATCACCTGCTAAAGTTAATCCATTTATATTTCCTATTGTAGAAGAATCATGAACATAGAAACCATCTGTCGTAAAGTTTAGAACCACAAGTGAAGGATCTGATGTATTTCCTTCAATATGTATTTGTCTTCCGTCTGGATGATAAAAATCTATAGGAGCACTATATGTATAGCTTCCGTCGGCAATTTTAATTGTTACTGTTGCCGGCGGCATAATAAAAACCCCACTCAGGCTCTCAAGAGCAAGCTGAACATCTGCAAAATCAGCAGGAACATTTATCTCTGTATCTGAAGTGATGTATATCTTTTTCCAAACAACTTCACCGGCTTCAGTTGCAATCACATAACCTTCACCGGGAGCATTTTCGAGGTAGGTGCTTTCAAGAGTATATGTTTCAGCTTCAATGGTATTTGCACTTACTGTAAAAAAAGATTTTGTTTTCTTAGCAAGTAAATGAGCTTTTGACTCAAAGAAAAATTGAAATAGTATAAAAATAAAAATGCCTAGAAATATTTGTAGCGTATTTTTCATTAATTATTTCCTGTTGAGTTATAGCCCAAACTTGAACCTTTAGCATAACTTGCGCCAAATCCACCAAGATATCCTCCCACCCATCCTTGGACACTCCATGTGGAATTTCCAGTAAACGTTGAATTATCATAGTCGGCACTCGAATTAGAACCAATAAAAAAACCTCCATACCCATTTCCGGTAACATTACTATTTGGTAAGTATAGATAACCACCGTTTAAGGCATAAGCTCCGTAAGTTAGATTATTTTCTAATGACAGATTGTTTGCCTCAGCGTAAGCATTTGATTGTACAGTTAGACCATAATCAAAATTTTTAATAATCATATTACTTCCTAAGCTAACAACTGAGTTTTGATATACAATAAGTCCACTTATACCTGAAGTATTAGTCCCTTGAATTGTTACTCCATCTATTTCACCAATATGACTTGAATTATTTAAAGTAAGTGCCCCCGAAGAGACACTTTGTAAAATAACATTAGAAGGTGTGGTCGTATTACCTATGATTTTTACCTGATCACCATCTGGATGATTAAGATAAGTTGTACCAATGTAATTATGAGTACCATCAGCAAGTTGAATAGTCACAATTGCATCTGGTCTAATTCTTTTAGTTAAAAGATAATCAAAAGCTTCAGAAAAAGTAGCATAATCTGCTGGGACATTTATTATAGTATCCTGAGTGATCCAGTAATCATTCCAAAACTTGGTTGTACTATTTGAGCTTACAATCATTGTATTTTCACTGCCACTAGCTATCTTACTTATAGGAATGCTACTCGGTATTTCCAAGTTAAAGTTCATCACTTTAACTTCATCACTTTCTGTGTATTCTAGCTTATAGTCTTTTCCAAGTTCAATTTCAAAAGTAGTATTTGGAAGATAGCTCCAAGTTGTAGCTGATCCACTACTGAGTACAAGTTCATGCCTCGTTATTCCATCAATTAAAACCAGATTAGAAATATCTGGTGGTGTACCATCACTTCTAAATACTTCAATTTTGCTTGAATTACCAACTTTAGCGACTAATGATTTCGCATTTTGAGTGCTTCTACTGCCATCAACTAACTCGATCTGAGTTTGAGAATTACAGGCACTTAAAATAAATATGTAGACATATAAAAAACACTTCATAACCTACTAAAATTATAACATTCTAATTTAATTATTCTTGAAAAATTAAGTCCTTACATAATTTCAAAGGGTTCTATATGTCTTTGAAAAATTTTTCCCACCACTAAACCAAGTAGAGACCTAAATAATTGGCAAAAAAACATGATGAAATTAGATCTA
>CAYFHZ010000067.1:0-10065 GCA_964342535.1 uncultured Bacteriovoracaceae bacterium
CAAAGGCTTAAACTGGCAGCATGAGTCATGTTTGCGATGTCACCGATCCATACAAGCATCTTCTTAACATATAGTAATGGGTATATACGTCTTCTTTATAGTACCTTTATTTATTCTTAATTTGTATTTGAGTATATAGAAATTTTTCAGAACTTGTAGAATCATTTTCGTATTTCAGTTAGTGTATTAAAAAATTATTACAATAAGGCTTATACATGAAAAAAATATTAATGATTAGTGCAATTTTTATGATGACATCAAGTGCATTTGCTAACTCTAAACTACTTTATACTGGCATGCAGTTATTGGCAAAACATAGTAAGTATTCTGTTTCTCGTAACATGTTTGCTTTAATGGCATTAGATTCATATAAATTAAGATTAAAAGATTTACTTTCATTAGAGATTAAGGTTGGTAACAAACTACCTAAAACACCATATCATTATTCTCGTGATCCAAATGTAGAATATCTTGTGACTCTAAAAGGTCCACTTAGTTCAGACAAAGCAAAGTTAGCATTACAAAAATTTGAAGAGCAAGCTGATGTAATGCAAGGGCTTTATAGAGGTGTGGTTGGAGTAAGACATGAAGTTGGAAACAAAGATGTAGTTAGGTCAATTGTTTTAGAATCAGATCAATTAGATCCATATCAACTAGAGGTAATTGTTGCTCGAATCGCAGATGAGCTTCTATAAATGTAATTTTGACATTCGTTTCTGCTGAACCTTTTAATCTAGACATATAGAGTTTTTTTATAAAAAACTTTTAATTTTAGACGATTTCACTTCTCATAGAATATATAGATGAAACCAATTTTAATTTTCATTCCAGGCAATCCTAGTATTCCTGGTATTTACGATGATTTTTTAGAAACTTTAAAAAAAGAGCTGAATCTTTTTAAGATATACAATCTGATTCACTTAGGCCAGGACCCTACAGAATCAATGGATTTTGATTCTATTTCTCTTTCTGATGTTGTCGACGATCATCGCAAAAAAGTTGATTTCATAATTAAGGATCATCCTGATAGTCGATTTATTGTTATAGCTCACTCTTTAGGAGCTACAGTCGCTTCAACTCTTTGTCTTGAATTTGAAGAGAAGCTAGATTCAGTTTATTTTTTAATGCCATTTTTGTACTTAAGTGGAAAGAATAAATATATCGTAAAGCTAATGTCCTATGGGGTATTACAAAATATTTTTTACTTCTTTATTTGTTTTGTTTTGAATTTTGAAGATATAAGTCACTCTCTTTTTATTAGGTTTGGTAAAGAAAAATCAAATTTAGTAAAAGCTTATATCAGTAATAAACGATATCTTAAAAATTTATCTATGCTTTTAAAGAGTTATCAATTGAGTTTTGCTAATAACGATTATTTTAAACCACTCCCATTTTGTAATTTAAAACTTCATTTTCTCTTTGCTAAGAATGATTTATGGTCTCCATCCTCGATGACTCAGAAATTACCAGGTAGGGTTTTTTCAATCGTAGATAATGAGGTTTCCCATGATTTTTGTTTATTAGCTAGTGATAGTCAAAAAGTAGTTCATCATATTAAAAAATGGCATGTAAATAATAATGATAAATAATTTGAGACATATATTCAGTTATATGCCATTGTTATTTATGAAAAAAATCTTATTTGTAATAACAATCCTTATAAACTTTCAGGCTATCTCTCAAGTACACTTAAGAAATAAATCAACTCTGAGTAATGAATACGCTTGGGCGAAGAAAATAGTTGAAGTAGAAAATTCTATTTGGCCATTTAATATTTCTTCTATTGGAAATTCTATGCAATCTTATCAACAGTATGGATATTCTTCGGCCTACTGGCACGACGGATTAGATATGCGCAGTGATGCTGGAACACATGTTTATTCTTCAGTCGCTGGTAAAGTTGTAAATATCGAGAACTACTATCCAGGAAATGCACTCTACTGGGAAGTGGCCATACTTGATGACAATGGTTATGTCTGGAAGTATCATCATGTGGATCATCAAACTATTCCGGAAAAAATACGACAGGCCCTACAAAATCATGCTCGAATTGAGCAAGGTGAGTATATTGGTGATATTGTTTCATGGCCACAAAGTAGTAACGGTGAAAGATTTCATCATATTCATATGTTGGTCGTTGATGGCAAAGGCCGTTATATTAATCCATTTATATTATTACCTAAACTTACTGATACCTCACTACCAGTGATACGTGAAATAGGTCTTTTTGATTCTCGAAAAAAGAAAATAAAAGGTAATTCTATTTCAGGTAAACATGGAATTTATGTAAATACTTTTGATACTATATTACATTCTAAATTTTATCTTACTCCTTACATGATTACATATAAACTAGATGGTGGTGATGAGAAGACAGTTTGGAGGTTTGATACTTTACCTTCACTAACTAATGATAGAGATTATTTGAATGATTTTTATCTTGCTGGAACATGTGGAAATTATCAATGTCGAAATTTTTATATCAACCTTAACTTTGACTTATCTACTCCAGGAAACACTCAGTTTTTTAAACTATCACCTGGAGAACATCAAGTTGAAGTTTTCGTATATGATTTTGTAGGGAACGTAACTAAACAAAATTATCTATATACTGTGAAATAGATTTATAGCAAGCTCGGAGTATCCTCCGAGCTCGTTATTAAATTGTTTGCATGTAGATCTTGTTTAAATCAAAGAGATTTCTTTCATGATAGACCTTGTAAATAGATGCTTTAATCCATGAAATATTTGGTCTATATTTATTAAAATAAAAGGGAGTATAATCTTTTAATTGCAAATAGATTTTGTCGTGAAGTTGCTCTATAAAGACATCTTGTTCATATTGTCTTTCTCCAGAGCAGAAGTTTAGGCCACAGCTTATTGAAGATGCTTTATTCGTATTAATCAAATTAACTCTATCATATGCAACTTGTTTAATTATTGTGAACATTGCTTCAACCTGAGCAGCAGTCATTGATTTTTGATTTTTTAATTCAAAGTCAATGATCATTTGTTTTTGATCATCAATAATATTTTTTATTTGATATATTAGTTCATTTATACGTGAACTATTATAGTCATTGATAGTGGCCATAACTTTTTCCAGGAGTGTAGCGTTGTGATGACTAAGCTCTTCAGCATTTCTTTCTAAGAGCACTTTTGCTTGAGAGACAGATTTAATCTCAGAATTAATATTGATCTCATCTAGCATAGTTGAAACTTCTACTATTATTTTATTTTTAGATATAATACCTTCTGGTCGGTTGTTATCAAATTCTTCTATCGTGTTATTGATAGTGAGGTATAGGCTAGCGACCCAATCAAACATAAAATTCATCGGCATTGTCAAAAGTGTATAGTCTATACTTTGAGAAAATGTAGAGTTATGTCTTCGATCATCCTCTAGAGTATTGCTGTAGGCATTAAATGGTGTCAGGTTTGCTTCAAAAACTTTTTTAGCAATATCTATAATTTTCACCTTTTCATCATTTTTAATGAATATGGAGACAATCTCTCTTACACCACGACTATCTATATCTCCCTTTGAGATCGCATAAGAATAAAGATACTCATGAAGAATTAAAGTGGCCTTACTGACCTCAGAATGTTTCGGGTGAAAAAATAATCGTTCATCCAAATGTATATAGTATTTTCCATCATCTTTGTATTGTTTTGCTAATGTGGTCAGTATGCAATCATCTGTTTCGTTGATAGCGATATCGTTTTCATCATTTGCCATCTCGATAGCAGAATTTCTAAAATATATATTATCTCTAAATAGTGACTCTGATTTACGTATCTCTTTTCCTAAAATTGGAATCGTTACTTCAATTCTTGATATTATCTTTTCTAACAGAGTAATAAAATTACCCCCTTCAACAATAGTTGAAGACTTACGATTGAAACCTCTTGGAATTTTAGCATAATGTAAGTCAAGCATTTCGATTTTAGTAATATTAAGTAAGTCTTTATCTCTGATATAACGATGATTTTTTCTTACCTCTTGAGCAATTTCATTTGAATTAAAACAGACAAGTCCTTTTCCACCTCCAGAGGCCATTCCGCCCTCAGCAAAAGTGTATTGAGTTAGAAATATTAAATTTAATACTAAAAATTTTTTCATAAAATTCCTCTTTGCTTATTTCTCTTAAATATAATTCTTTGGCAATAATTGTTAGTAAAAGTCAGATGTTTTTTAAAACATCTTTTAAGCGATCAATTTTATTAACATGCTCTCCATCGATTTGTAATCGGTCTGATTTACAAGAGGCTCTCTTCTCATCGCATATATTGACTCTCATACACTTATTGTCTTTGTCTTCGTAATAGTCTTCTTTACCTCTTACTAAGATACCGATGACATTTCCTGTTTTTTCATTAAATACGGGTGAGCCTGAGTTTCCTTGGAAAGTATCAAGATTTGTTGAAAAATATTCTTTTTCTAAGTTAAATATTTTTGCATCTGATGTAATTTTTAGAGGTAATCCATAGGGGTATCCAATTACAAAAATACTATCTTCTTTTGCAAGGGGTGTTTCTTGTAGTTGAAGCACTTCGCGGTCATTAACTTGTCTTTTGAGCTCTGCTACAGAAAAATCTACTTGGCCATTATAAGTTGAAGAAATAACACTCTGACACTCGTATACTTGGTCTTCTGTAAAGTGAGTTAGACTTAATTGTTGAGAGTTACTTATTTTGAAATCAAAAACCCATACATAATTATTGCAGTAATATTCTTTTTGACTTGGGGGATAACAATGTCCAGCAGTTGCCATTTTGTTTTTATCTACAAGAAAGCCACTGCAACTACCGAGTACCTGTTGCTTTGCGAAATTTTCATCATGACATAGATATTTGTCTCGTTCAATTTCAATATCTTTTAGTTTTAGTATATTGCTAACAAAGTAACCATTTACTGTTTTACGTAAAGCGTTTCTTGGTACCAATGTGGCAACAGAGTTAGCGAGATCTTTTTTGAAATTATCTATTTCAAGATAATAATCTGTTCTGTTGTCATCTCCGTAAACAACGAACGCTTTAGTATAGGCCTTAGTTGCTAATAAGCCTAAAAATAAAAAAACAATTGTTCTTAGCATATTTCCTCCTATGATTATGCTCCAAATGGAACAATGTAATTTTGTATAAGTTTCTTAGAAATAAATAGATTTGTTTAGTAATTAATAAGCGTTAAAGTTTACCAAAATGTCATTTTTTGCAGTTTTTCTTTTTGATCACATAAATTAAAACAGTGACATTTAATTGTCATTTACCTAGAATTTTACAAATTGAGGGATTATGAAAGTACGTATTATTGTTTTAGCAGTGTTTATTTTTACTACTAGCTTTGTCTATGCAAAAGATGAAAAGCCTGAGTACAAGTTAAAAGTTAAGAATATTAAAACAAATCTTCCACCGCTTGGAGAGACAGATAAAGTTACAATTAAGCCAATTGGGGATAAAATTCAATTTCTAACAATGACTCTTGGCCTGAAGTCACCAACGTATATTGATGATAATTATAGTCTTCATGGAAATATTACAATTTCAAAACCTTTAGTAGATGTTTTTGATTATAATCTGCTGGGATGGTATCAAGAATATGGCCTATTTAAGGCCACTGACTATGTTGATTATTCTGAAACTACGAATGGAAAAATGCGAAGAGACTTTGGAGTCTCATTTGGATCAGGATTATCACTTTTAATTGGACAACCTGAGAGCTTTTCATTTTCTCCTTATACAGGACTTACCGCCAAAGTATTCAAAACATATAATACGGTAGAAGATTATAATTCTATAGCAGCTCAAGCTGATATGACTGTTGGAATGAGAATGAATTTTCTAAAACTATATTGGCTGAATCTGGCCTATAATATAAACTCTGAAGTTTTTTCAGAACAAACAGTTGATAGGTCTAATTCTTTGCTTATTTCTCTTGGGATAGGTGCTGTACCAAATAGACCGGTTAAATAAATCAGCGTTTTTCAGGAATGATGATATCTGCTAAGAAGAGACCTGCGACAATCATTGTGGCCAAAGAAAAGGCGTTGATTGTCTGACCAACCCCCCCAAATAAATTATGAGCTGCGGCTAAATTTATTCCTTTAAGGGCAATAGATCCAGGAACAAGAAGTATCAGAGCTGGAAGACCAAGTATTTGTACCGGGCGATTAAAAAACTTAGAGCATTTATTAGTGTAAAGCCCAATACATAAAGAAGTAATAAAAATGGCAACGTTTTGATTCTTTAACAGAGCTGTCATTTCTAAGGTTAAAAGTGACAGAAAACTAGATATAACAATCCATTTAAAATCTTTTTTCTTAGCATTGAAAAGAATGCTCAAACATACACTACAAATTAAAATGGACAAAAATTTCAGTGTAAAATGATAATTTATTTCAGGGATTGTAGATACTTTGATATTAAAAAATTGACCTAACTTCCATGCACTAAGAACACCGAGTGAAATCTTAAAGAAATCTACTAAGGCACCCATGAGTCTTGCTGTTCCACTAATAAGATGGGAGCTTGCAAGTTCTGTCATTGAAACAGTAAGACTAAGACCAGGAATCAAAACAATCAGTGAAGCAAAAATAGAATTTTGTATTTCAACTCCAGGTATAAAATAGGCAGTTGTAAAAAGAAAAAGAGTTGGAATAAAAGAAGCAATTGTTAGGGCCACTCGATTCCAACGTTCATTTTGAATGAGTTTAAAAAAAAGAGCACCTGCTAATAGCCCCGAAATAAAAGTGATAGGCATATTTGAATAGGGGATTTTAAAAAAGACACATAATCCAATAGCATTAAATCCAAATGCAAGACTGTTAAGCCAGATAGGATAGTAGGATTGTGTTGATTCTATTTTATTAAGCTCTGATAAAGCGCTATTGAGATCTAGTACATCATTTCTAAATTTTATGATAACGTCTTGGACATCAGATAATTTAGAGAAATCAATCCCAGACTTGGTAATACGTAAGTTATTTGTCAGTTGATGATCATCTTTTGTTACACCAATTGAAATAGATGTAGGACTTATTAAAATACTGCTATGACAGTTCATTTTTTGCGAAATATCAGAAAGTGTACTTTCAAGTTGGTGAGAGCTGACACCACATTCATGTAATAGTGTTGCTGCTTTAGTAAGAAATTTTAAATGTAGATTATCTTTTTGCATGTATTCAATATAACATGCTCACTCATGATTACATAAATAGTTTTTTAGAAATTTTCCCTTTTTTTGCACATCGAGGTTTACCCCAACAAAGCTCAAACTCTTTAACTATTTTACCTTGCATCTTAACTTCAATTTTAAATGGCTTTTTCATGAGAACGCTGTGGACATATGTAACAAAAGATTCAGCCCAATCATCAGCTGGTGTTGTCGCAGCATAAAGGGTAGGGAAGTTGGAGTTCTCGATTAATTGGTAAATTTTTGGTATTTCTGAGTTATCAAGTTGAGCTCCAAAATAGTAGACTATATTTTTTCTGTTTTGAAGAACAGTAGAATCATAATGAGAAGATATTTTGTTTTCTTTGTGATTAACACTCCATGACTCATTAAAGAATGTATATTTTTCAATGTTTTTTAATTATTTGGTGCAATAAAAACTCTCTCACTTATTAGTAGTTTATTGTAATTATTCCAATACTTTAGATCCTTAATCGGATGGTTTCTCATAAGATTATCTATATATTCTGTACTTTGAGATGAATCATATTTATTTGTACAAGAGGTAATTGCTAGCAAAACATGAAGTATAAACTTTAACATATTTAGCCTTTAATAATTGATTAAACTTATTATAGCTTAAGCTTTATATATGTGAAGAATTACATAAAATTAACCAGATTAGCTGACAGTGAATATCTACTATGTTACTTGAAATTATGACTCTAAGATTCATCTTACTGTTTTTTCCCTTATCCTTATTTGCTGCAAGGCCAACTGGAGTTTGGACTTCACAATGTAGTCCCTTTGGGCGTCATGGAATTATTTCTACCATTAAAATGAATGAATTTGATTATGTTATGAGATCACGGCTTTTTGAAACTTCTCAATGTATTGTAGAGACTGTTAATGCTATCATTGAGACAGATATTGTTTTGATCGAAAAAAGCAAGGTTTTTTTTAAGATAGATCAAATGCCTAAGATAGTAAAAATGGCAATTTTACAACCACAGGTTATTACTCATTATAATAAGCATAAGATTTGTAGTATTAATGATTGGACCTTAGGTGATTATAGAAGTATCTCTGGCGCAAAGAATTGTATCGGATTTAATCCTCCCACTGCTTTTAAAACATATTTTGATCTACTACAAGTACGAAACAAAATGCTTTATTTATCATGGTACCCTTCTCTTAATTTTAATGAATTGAGTGCAGAAAGATTAGATGCCATTCCAAGTGACTCTATTTCATTTTGGAAAGTAACTAATAGTAGAAATCGTGTTCTTAGAGATATTGATCTTTATGATAAATATATAACGAAGGTGATAAATGAATATAATTTATTGAAAAGAGATTATTCAAAGCCCCAAGATGTTAAAGCTAGTTTAAAAGAACTAGTTCGACTAGATCAAGATATGAGAAATTATTCAAAAACCCCTCATTATGAGTTTTATAACGAGATGGAAAAGAAAACATTTAATCAGCTATTTTATAAAAAATTTTCTGAGCTAGATGAGTTTACAACAGATAAGTTAAAAAACATTCTTCGCTCAATAAAATGGCCTAATATATCTAAATATGGAAAACAGGCAGATCAAAATGCATGGCTCCTTGTACAACATGCTGATCATGACCCGGATTTTCAAAAAGATATTTTACAAATATTAGAAAAATTATGGAAAATAGGCGAGTCAAGTTCACAAAATTTTGCTTACCTTTTTGATCGTGTAGCTCTTTCATATTTTGATCCATCAAAAAGACAACTTCAAAGATATGGCACTCAAGGAATGTGTAAGGGAAAAGGGGTCTGGGAGCCTTATTTGATGGAAGACCCTGATAATGTTGATGTAAGAAGAAGTGAAGTTGGTTTAGAGTCACTTGCAAAATATAAAGAAGGTTTTAAGTCTATATGTCTTGAAATATAGTATTGGAAAATATATGACTCTTACATGTAAAGCCTACACAGAAAAAAGATGTCAGTCTTGTACCTATATTAATGACCAATATAAAGAACAAATTGAATTTAAAGTAAATTCTCTTCATAAGCTTTTTCCAATTGAAAAATTTAATGATCCTATAAAAACAACAACATTTGATGGTTACCGCAACAAAGCAAAATTTGTCATTGGGGGAAACGTTGACAACCCTATTATGGGAATACCTGCAATAAATAATAAATATACAGTTAGTTCACTGATTGATTGCCCCATTCATGATAGTGATTTAAACAAAATTGCGATATTCATTCTTCAACAAATAAAAAATTTTAAGCTAACTCCTTACTCTATAGATGAAAAAAAAGGAGAGTTTAAGTATCTTATTCTCACAATTGGTAGAAAAACAAAAGATGTCTCTATACGTTTCGGAATGAGAAGTTTAGAGACTCATCTGCGTGTAAAAAAACTTATGCCATTGTTACAAAATAGATTCCCCCAAGTTAAAGTCATATGCTTTGAAGTACAATCTAAGCATGCAGCTTTGTTTGAAGGTGAGTCTTATTATTTAACGGAGCAAAAATATATTCAACATGACTTTGATAATTTCACTTTGTTAAGTTCTACTACAAATTTTTTTCAGATAAATAGTGATGTGGCAAAAAATCTGTATGATACAGTCTACAATCGCTTCAAAACTGAGAACATTAATATTGCTATAGACTTATTTTGTGGTGTTGGAGGATTTGCCTTCTCAATGGCCAGATTTGCAAATAAGGTTATTGGAGTTGAAATTTCAAAAAATGCCATTGATTGTGCAATAGAAATGAAACATCATAAAGTAGAGTTCTATTGTGATGATGCACATAATTTTCCTGATTATTATCAGGGGGAGATTGACTTATTACTCG
The DNA here is from genome assembly GCA_964342535.1 of uncultured Bacteriovoracaceae bacterium. Taxonomy (GTDB): domain Bacteria; phylum Bdellovibrionota; class Bacteriovoracia; order Bacteriovoracales; family Bacteriovoracaceae. Next base: position 10,020 of record CAYFHZ010000067.1, read on the forward strand.
TTAATCCTCCACGGAGAGGAATTGGTAAAGAATTTACTGATTTAAT
>CAYFHZ010000068.1:0-10058 GCA_964342535.1 uncultured Bacteriovoracaceae bacterium
TTACTCCGAACACAACGGCAACTACTACAGATATGAATGCAATTGGTGTCGCAAGTGATGGAGTTGTGTTTTATAATAATCAAGCAGCTTCACCCGATACTCTTGCTAATGAAGTCGCGACACTTGACCCTGCGAATGGACACCCAACGAATACTGGATCATACCACTATCATGTTCAACCTGATGAGATAACGAATGATGATGATAGCTTAATTGGCATTGCAAGAGATGGATACTCTGTATTTGGAAGAAAATGTCCAAGTACGAGTAACTACCCGAGTGATTTGGATTCTTATAATGGGCATACAGCGGCAACAGGAATAACTGGATTAGGAACTATTTATCACTATCATTTAAACGATGAAAGTGGTGATGGAGTAAGTGAGGTTATTGTTGTAGGGGATTCATACCGAGGGGCCCCAGGTACTATGAGTAATAACTAGAATGATTCTTCTATTTCTGATGTTTATTTGTATTTCTTGTTCAGATGAGAAAATATTTGATTCCAATACATTTAAATTTCAAGATTCAATTATGTATTATCAAGGAGTGCCTTTCACTGGAAGGATGATTCGCTTTAATGGACGTATAAAAAAAAACATTCCATATCGTTTTGGAAAAGTTCATGGTGAGGAACAGCATTTTTATGAAGACGGTAGTTTATATAAACAACGTTTTTACAAGGATGGTCTTGCTATTGGTAAACATCGAATCTTTTATCCAGATGGATCTCTAAAAAAAGAAATGTTTTTCGTTAATGACATGCTTGATGGGGATTACACAGAGTTTTATCCTGATGGTAAAGTCTATATATATAAACTTTATGAAAAAGGGATGGCACTTGGTCATAAACAATGGCGCAAAAATGGGCAAATTTTTGCAAATGTCGTTTATAAAGACGGTAAGCGATACGGTCTTTACGGAGGTAAACTCTGTAATGATATAGAAGATTTATAATAAGGATTATGGAATGATTAAATTACTTGTTGCATTGTTAAGTTTTTTCTCAATTACGGTAAATGCAAACAATTATAAAACATTAAATATGCCTGACGAAAATACACTTCCATATTTTGAAAAAGGCGATCTCAACCCAACCTGGATTAAGAAAGAACAGGGAAAAGATAAGTTTCTTAGAATTCAAGACTTTGATTTAATTTCTAACCAAAAAGAAAAATTTAGTAGCGAAGATTTGAAAGGTAAAGTTAGCGCAGTTCATTTTTTCTTTGCGACTTGTAATGGATACTGTCCTACAATGACTAAAAATATTAAACATGCCTTTGAAAAATACAAAGGGAGTTCATTTGTAAATTTTGTTTCAATGTCTGTCACTCCTGAAATTGATCAAATGAGTGTCATGCAAAAATATGCAAACGATTATGAAATAAATGAATCAAACTGGCATCTCGTTCGTGGAAATAGGAATGTTATTTACACTATCGCAAGAGAGCAATTACAAGCAGATTTAGATGTTGACTTAAAAAAATCAGAAGATCAATTTGTGCACTCTGAGAGTGTATATCTCGTAGACAAAGATCTTTTTGTTCGTGGTATTTACAATGGAAATAAAAAACTATCAATGCTTAAGATGGCAGAAGATATGAAGATGCTACTTGATTGATTTTGTGGAGTATTTGTTTAACTTAGAAAGACTTAAGTTTGTTCTTCTTACTCTCTAATTCTTAATGTAGGATACTTTTTTTACGAAGAGTATATCTGACTCAATCTTTGAAAGTAGATAAAAGTATAAAAGTTTTATTAGTTGCAAGTGTAATTGTTCACGTTTTAACTCTCGTTTTAGGGAAAACTTTTTTAGCTGATTGGAGATTTTCTCATGATCCCACCCATGCAGCGGTTGAGATAATTGGGAGTCTTGTGGCCTTCTATGTTTCTATGATTTTATTACAGCAAGTGTTATGCAAGATGATATTAAACTATGTCTAGCAGCTGGAATGGATGATTTTTTATCAAAACCTCTTAATAAAGAAGATTTGTACGCTATAATTGAAAAACATAATTCTAAAGATACTAAGAAAACGGCATAGAAGACCCAAGTTTAATACTTGGGTCTTTCTTATTTACAGCTTTGCTTGAACCAAACCGTACACACCATATTGAATCATGTAAGATAAATTATAGTTTGGAAATTCATTTTCAAAAATTTTAGTAAGTTCACCGTAATGCTTTGTGGCCTGGTCACTTTTTAATTCATGAAATCTTTCTCCTAAATTTCTAACATATTCTTTTGTAATAAGTTCTGCTTTTTCGAGGTATTCAATTTGTTTGTGAATTGCGAATTCTATTGTTGCGACTTCTCCACGACCACCATAAAGTATCATATCTTGAGAGTAGTTTTCCTTTATTGTATTTAATGTTTGTATCCATTCTTTTATTGTTGGATTGGCATGTCCATCAATTATTCCACCTTCTAACCATGCGTGTGTGTTATGGTGCACAAGGTCTCCTACAATTAATGTATTGATTTGTGGTATTTCAATGATTGTTTGGTTTGTACTAACTGCAGGTCTCTCTAACTCTTTAATTATAATTTTGTCATTGCCTTTGAGAGTTAATTCAAGCTCATCACTGAAGACTTCATCAACTGATGGTAGCTGTGGGTAATTATCTTCTGTAAACATACCTGCTATTTTTATAAAATAATATTTTTTATATGCGTGAACTGGCGGCATATTCTTTTTTGTTAGATCAGATGCTATGACTTTTGCTCCTTCAGCTTGAAATACTTTAGCCCCGTTAAATTTATCAGGATTAGGATGTGTGATTATCAACCATGATATTGGTTTTTTTGTAAACTTTCTTAAATGCTCAATCGCTTGTCTTGCATGTTTTTCTGTGAATTGTGCATCAAAGGCAACAACTTCCTCTTGGCCCTCATAAAAAATTGTTTTGGTATGAAATCCATTTGCGTCTGAAGTAAATTCAATAATTCTTCCTTTTTGGGGCTCTATTGAGGCACAACTTGTAAATGTGAGTAATGTTGTTAGTACGACAGTTGTAAGTTTAAATAAAGATGTCATTTCTAGCTCCTTTGTTTCTTTGTTGAATGTGTTTTACAAAAAATTTAGAAAATAAACTTGTCCAAAATAGCATAAGATACTTCCCTAAAATGCAGAGCTGTGATCAAATAAGTATATGAAAAAAGGTCAAGATATCACTGTCGAGTTTCCTTATATGACTCTTATTCATCAAAAAGTACCGGGGAGAGAGTTAGGAAGGCACGTACATAAGGAGCATGAGCTCTTTATCCCCTTGCAAGGGGAAATCACTGTTTCATATGGGGAGAAAGTCCTCCATTGTGGGGCAGGTAAGATGCTTTTTATTCCTGCAGGGCTCGACCATAGCTTTTCATCAAGTGCTTCTGGTCATGGGGAACGTATTATTTGTCTTTTAAGTAAAAAACTATTGAGTAACAAAAACGAAACTGATTTATACCCTAGTGTTTTACCACTGAACTCACTTATCAGAGAATTGGCATTTTACCTTCTTATAAATTCAAAATCGGTCCATACCAAAACCTTTATTAAAGCTTTAAGTGAATGTCTTCTAGATACCCTCAGTTTTAGTCATCAATTTAAATTTGATGATATAACTCACATAGAAGGAAAAATTCAAGATATTAGAGTAAAAAAAGCATTTTGTTCTATTCTAGAGAGCTCTGAAGAGATAACAGTAACTGAACTAGCAAAACAATCAGGTTTGAGCTTAAGGAACTTGAATAAACTGTTTGTTACTGAGGTTGGAGTAACTCCTAAGAATTTAATGGTATTAAAAAAAATAAATCAAGCAAAAGAGCTTTTATTAACGACTAATCTTACAATTACAGATATTGGCTTCGAGGTTGGATATAGTTCCCTTTCAAAATTCATTTCTATGTTTCAAAAAGTGACTGGTAAATTACCTTCTGAGTTTAGGCTTTATAGAGAATAAGCTAAGCAATAAGTACATGATATCTTTATTTTTTTTGATGAATACTGTAGAAGTGAATAAGTACTTTAAAAGGGGTTTTCATGTTTATTGTATTTTCATTTTTGATATCGCTGAATATATTTTTGACTCCTCCAGCAATTGCAACTCCTAATGCTTATGAAGAAGAATTTCATTCTTTACTTAATAAAGTTAGAAGCGACTTTAGAACGAGAAATGTCAATTCAGAAATAAGTCGTTTGGAAGATTTGGTTGAGTTAGGTCAAATTAATATTAATTATTATGGGCTTGGAAAAGGGCTTTTTTCCTATTGGCGAAGTGTAACTTCAGACTATGCATTAAGTCAAATACAGAATTCGTGTAAACAAAATGGCGAACTTAAGACCATTTTGAAGAGTGAATTCAATAGAAGTAAAAACCTTTCATATCATCTGAATCCAAATATTAATGTTTCTGTAATTGATCTAGATTATGTTCAAGAGATCTTTCAAATTCTTTATGGGCATGATAATGAAATCGTCTTTTCTGAGTATGGTAATGCTTGTGAATCGCGGGCACATAAAATGTCAGAATTAATGGATCAAATGTGTATAGAGGTTGGAAAAGTATTTATACAAAGTGGCAAGGTTCAATTAAAAAATCATAAGTTCTGGTGGAATTACCATGTAGCACCCTTTGTGTATGTACGAAATGGTGAAACGTTGACCCCATACGTCTTTGACCCTTCAATTTTTAAAAAAGCTGTCCCTATGCTCGTTTGGATAGATAAGTTAAGAGAGTCGCACTTAGATAATGAATATAAAATTAGTTTAACAAATAAATATACTATTCTTCCTCAGGACATCACTTATAATCTTCAAGAGTTTAAGAAAGATGATTTAGACACTGTTGAGTTTAGAATGATGCTACGAAAAGCTCTGAGAGTGGTTAGACCTTTTTTAACTCCACTCAAAGATTATTCTAGAGACTAATACTTTGACTTTGCCGACTTGCTATTGCAATATTTTGAAGAATTTTTCAATCTCAATTTGTTAGCTAAATAAAGGTCTAGACATATGAAATATTTTTCTCAAATTGAAAGCCCTATAGGAGTACTAACTCTTTTTTCAAATGAAAATGCTTTAACTCAGCTCAATTGGGGAAGTGTTGATATTACGAAGCATATTAATCAAAACAAATCTATACAGCTTGAAACTGATTTATTGGCCATGGCACGTCAAGAAATTATTGAGTACTTCAAAGGCCATAGAACAGAGTTTACTCTTCCTTTAGAACCTGTAGGTACTCCTTTTCAAGTTAAAGTGTGGAATGCACTAAAAACTATTCCTTATGGTGAAACTCTAAGTTATCAAGAACTAGCTCGTCTTATCGGAAATCCAAAAGCCTGCAGAGCTGTGGGAGGGGCGAATAAAAAAAATCCGATTGGCCTTATTATACCCTGTCATCGTGTTATAGGTGCCTCAGGGAAACTTACTGGCTTTGCCGGAGGTATAGATGTTAAATCAAAGTTATTAAAACTAGAAGCAGACAGATTTAGATAGACTATAACTCTTTCTTTGTGCTCACACTCTGTGATCACTATGTACTTCCGCTATCTTGTTTAATTTTTCTTGTTGTCGAAAATAAATACATAACAACAAAAAAATTTTTCAATGGAGGAAAAATGAAAAAATTATTAGGACTTATTTTATTATCTTTATGTTTTGTATCTTGTATGGAAGTAGAAAAACCAGTTTGTAATGTGTCAAACCGAGTAGATATTCCCAACTTACCCCAAAATTTATCTATAAATATTCTAGATAGTTATTTTGACTTAATGCAAGTTCCAACAAATTTTAAACATATTGGAAAGGGCTTATACGATAATAATGGCAGCCTTTTTGAGGTATGTGCTGTTGCAGGTAAGACTTTAATTCAAACAACAACAGAATTTAATACCTATAAACTATTCAGTTATAGTATTGGGACAGACTCAGTCAGTTTTCCAGATTATATAGTCGACAAAAGTAGACTTGATGACTTGGGTATTTCATACCAAATTGTAACGAGAGATGTAGACTCTAGATTAGAAAAAATTACGGATATTAAATTTAATAACACTCAAGATAGTATTGTTGTAGAGAGAATACCTGAAAGTCTTATCCCTGAGCTAATTACTCTGTCGCCAACATTTTCATTATCATATTAAGTAGGCTCACAGGGTTGCAATTTGTGACCCTGTATTTTTTAAGATAGTATTTTATATGGAAAAAATTGTGGAAAATGAAAGGAATTCAAATCCCCAAATTATAGATTACCTCGACTATAAGGATTACCTTAGGGATAAATTCTCTTACCTAAGTTCTCAAGATAAAAAACAAAGTATTAGATGGCTTGCAAAAAAAGCGGGTATAAACTCCCCACAACTCATTTCGATGGTTTTAAAAGGTCAGAGAAAACTTTCTAAGGAAATGGCATCATCTTTGGCCTACGCCCTTGATTTGTTGGACGAGGAAGAAGAGTACTTGTTTTTATTGATAGATCTTCAAGATACCAAGGTTGGTGATCATAGAGAGGAGATTTTACAGCGAATGAGAGCTCAGTTTCACGGGGGATTGTTTAAAAATCTTGGTCGAGATGATATTGAATATCTTTCCAAGTGGTATTACCCAGTGATTAGAGAGTCAGTAGGCTTACCTTTAAAAAAAAATCTCGGATCACAATTACAATTAAGTAACCAAGAAGTTCAAGATGCCTATCAATTCTTAATAAAATTGGGTCTTTTAAAGATTGAAGAGGGTCGTATTTCTAAGGACAATCAAAGTCTTTGGTTTAAAGATAAACTCGCACCTCTTGCAATGATGAAGTTTCATTTTGAGATGATTTCTAGGTCATTAGATGAATTAAAAAACAAAAAAGAAGAACAACACTTTGAGACTTTGACTGTTTCAATACCTCAAAAAAAAATACCAGAACTAAAAAAGAAAATTCATAAATTTGTTTGTGAAGTTGATACTTGGCTTGAAGAGGAATCATCTCATGATCAAGTTGTTCAATTGAATGTCAATTTTTTCTCTTGGTTGGGAGATCAATAATGAAATATGCTATTGTATTTGTTTTTCTATTACTTAAAGTTTATGGCGGAACCGGTGTGGGATCTCCATTCATTCAGCAATTACCAGACTTTGATTATCAGATGGCCTTTCCCTCAACGTGGAAAGTTACAAATATAGACGTTGCTGGAAATGAGGGGTTGTTTAAAGAGTGGACCGCTAGTAATGCGCCTATTGTTGGCAGTGAAAAGGCAAGTGAAATTAAAATTGAATTTTTAAATAATTTTCCTGCAAAAAACCTTAGTGATCTCTATTATATCATTCAAAAAAGACATCCCTTATTTAATTTTAATAATTCTCCTAATAGCCAAATATCAGGGTGGACTTCTGGGCTTATACAAAATCAAGCTGAATATGAAAACTGGGAATACTACTTGATTGCCCCTCAAAAAGTTGTTCGGGTTCATACTTCAAGAAAGAATGAAGGACACGGTGTCTCTCATATTGAGATAATCATAAGAAGTATAAGAAAAATTTCAAGCGGTATCAAAATTAAATCCGTACAATTTGAAAACGTAACATCAGGAATAAATTCTGTAGCTTCAGGAGATCATGTCTGTTATAAGTTTACTTTTGATTATCCAAAAGAATTACAATCTGAGTCAATGATAACTAGTTTTGACCTTGTGTACGAAAAAGAGAATGTTGAACATCCAATAGAGAAAAGTATTCTTAAAAAAAGAACATATGACATATCAAATGGGATACATCGTATTTGCTTTGATATTCATACAGGGATGAGTAAAGTTGATCATTATATAAATCAAATGATTTATCAGGTTGATGGTAGCATAAATTCTCAAACATGTGCCCTACAGTCAAAGCGATTGTATTGTGGGAATTACTCAGTGCCACTTCATTTAACTGTTAATACAGGACAGAGTGTTGATTCAGAAGGTCCTCGTATTTCCTTGTTCCAGTTAGATACTAAGAAAAATATACTTTCAATGAATATTAGTGATAAAAGTGAAATTGAACTTATTCAAATATTTGGAATGACTCAAGAGGGATCAGAGCAACAACGAATAGGAGTTGTTTTTCCAGATCAAATGAATAATGGTGAAGTTCACTTTCGTTTCCCAATTGAACAAGATCCAGCGACATTCATACATTCAGTATATATGACGGATAAGTCTGGAAATACGTCTGCTTTAATTCGAAATACTGCTGCCGATTTATTTTATTCTTTTAAACAGATAAATAAAAAACCAGTTAAAACTAATTTTTCAATTGTAGGATGGTGATATGAAATTTTTAATACTCTTAACTATATCTTTTCTATGTCTCAGTTGTAATCAAGAGTTTCGCTCATCATTATGTTCTCAATATCTCAAAAATATACCAGAGAGTTTTGTAGGCACATATAAAGTAAATATATCATTTACTGGTAGCACTGATTTTGAAACGACTGGAAGTATAGAGACCTATGTATATTTAACTAGATTAGCAGCATTTTCCAATTCTCCAACTTTGGGGGCAAGTAAGGGAGTACAAACAAATTTTTGTGAATACGGAAATGATATCCTTATTGAAAATAGAACCTCAGAAGGTTTTTATAGTTATTCTTTAGTCAAAAATTCAGATGAAGGTTTATATATTAGTCCTCTTGTACTCAAAGGAAAAACAACCTTGAGTTTAATACCTATTCCTGATGTGAAAACGTGGGAGGATAATGAATGGGTAGATGGAACTGTTTTTAATATATTCAGTAATAAAGTTGTGGATAACACATCGCTAAGTCCAAGTGATGTAACTCCATTTTTAACAACTTCTTCTGTTAATTTATTCTATGAAAGAGTTAACACAAAAAAATACTCTCATCTTCCGTGGAAAGTTTTGAAAAAATTTAATAACTAAATACTTTCTAAATAACTTAATAGGAAGACTCTACAGTTTGGAGTGAAGATGTGAAAAATTAGTGTAGGTTTTACAGGTAAAGCAATTTAGATAAACGAGTAAGGCATTTTTGCCTTGCTCGTTTATACTTAATGCCATTATTAATTATTTAACTTCAATAAGACTTTCCTCAATTTCGCCGAGATCATTTGATAATGTAACTTTATAACTTCCCGGTAAAACACTTATGTGCTTCTTTTTTAGGTCGAAATCAGTGGTCTTCGATGTAATAGATACTGAACTTGTATACGATGAATTTGTATTTTTAAGTTGCAACTCTAGCGTTCCTGTTTTTTTCAAATCTTCCTCTATACTCCTGCCGGGCATTGTAACTTCTCTCCCATATTGATCTGGAGAGTCGGAGGGATGTGACCAATGAATCGACTTTTCTAGAATATCACCGTTTGGTGTGATTTGAAGAAGCCTTGCAAGGACCAATTCATCCTGGTTTAGATCTATAAGGTAACATAACTCTGAAAGTATGCTAGCATCGTAATTTCTCTTAATATTATTTAGCCCTGCATAAGTCGGATAAAAAGTTCCAGTTCCGTAAGTTCTCGTTATGATTCTATTTTTGTCATCAGAAACGACATCACAAACGTCTTTGAAAGTTACTTCTTTATCATTTTGAAATATTCTGTAGCTTCCAATATCCATATTTTCTGTAATACTATAGATTAATCTTCTATATTTTGATAAGGCCAGTTCTTGATACGGCCTAGCATTTACAAGGAAGTTTTTTTGTACACTCATGGTAAGTGATCTGTTTTCTTCAGGTCTTTCGATAGTAATATTAGTTAAATTTATAGTCTTTATCTCTTTTGGTTTTAAGTAAATAGTCTCTGGCATAAGAATATTTTCATAGGATACTAGATAATATCCTTTAGATAGTTGCAGGGGAGTATTTACGTAACCAGTAACAACTTTATAACAACTTTTAATTTCGCTCGTTTTACATTTATAAACGAGAAAGTGTTTTAAGTTATTTTCACCTAGATTACCCTGTAAGTTGATATAACTCGTTTTAATAGGTTTTGGTGTACCAAAGTTGATGTCTTCACTTGGTACTGCAAGTAAATTGGTTGAAATAATACATACTAAAAATAATAATTGTTTCATGTCACT
>CAYFHZ010000069.1:0-10052 GCA_964342535.1 uncultured Bacteriovoracaceae bacterium
CTGCTTCAAGTTCTTCTCTTCTTTGATGAGCAGCTAACTCTTTTTGTGCCTTAGTAATATCGGAAGACATCAGTGAAATATCAGTTCCTATTTCTCCATACAATGAATCATTGGTTATAAGATAATCTTCGGTTAAGGATTCAAGTCCATTTAGGTGATTTTCACAATCTGAATTTTTTTCAATATACTTACAATTAATAAAATCTTTTAGTTCACTATTTAAGTCTTGGGTTAGAGATACTAATCTTTCTAAAGCTTCAGCGCTTTCTTTTTGAGTTAAAAGAGTACTTTTTCTTGTTTCGTAATAATTATCATTTAGTGTTGCTTGTACGGTAATTGATCCTAGCATAAGAATAGAGAATAATATTTTTGTCATTTGTAACTCCTTAAACTTCCCCTCCTATAAAAGGAGGGGAAGTTGTTTAGTTTAATTGGTTGTATTGTATTCTTGTTGGTTGTTGAATGCTGCTATTAAACAAATAATCACTAAGGTTCATATTCAATAAATCAGCAGGAGAGCTTGTTCCTGTTAAAGAATTTGCCCCTAAAGGATTTTGGCCGTTTAACTGAGCAAATCTATCCTGGCTTGGTAAGGTTTGTGTCGAGTTAAAAAGCTGTGATATATCAACTTGTTGAGAGTTTCCACTTGCAACACCATAATTTGTAAATGGATTACCCATCAAATAGTAGTTATTTGTTGTTCCAGGTAGTGATTGCTTTTGATATTGATCTGCCAAAGATAAATTATTTTGTCCAAGACCTTGTTGTTTTAGGGCCGCAAAATAACCTTGAGCAAAATTTCCATCCATACCATTATTAACTTGCATACTACTGCTGTTATTAAGATTGTTTAAAAGCTGTGGCATCATAATTGTCTGGATAAGATTAGTAAGTTGAGCTGTTTGCGCCATCTGTGCTTGGATAAGATCCATCATGTTATTTCCAGATGAGCTTTGAGCTGAACAATATGCCTTTTCAAATTTACTAGCTCTTGCATTTGCAATTTTTAAATCTCTTTTAAGTTTAGTGATCTCCTTGTTTTCTTTAAGTTCTTTTTGTAGCTCTTCATGTTTTTTTCTAAGCTCAACAAGTTCAGGATCTTCTTCTTTTTTAGCGTCTTTAGCTTTTTGAAGTTCAGCTATTTTTTCTTTTACTTTCTCCTCTGATTCTTCGACTTCATCTGTTTTATCTTTTAATGGTAATCCTTCATATTGAATTACAATATCATCACCCATATCAAAGAGTTTATCAAAATCAATGACTTCAAATTCATCTTCTTTTTCAATACCCAAAACAGAATCAATTTCAGCGATTAATTTTTCAGATTTTGCAAATAACACGTCAATAAAGCTGTCACCAGGAAGTTTTATCTCTGGTTCAAGTTTATTATCAAGGAATAATTCAATATTATTTTTTACCGCAATATCTCTAGCTTGTTTTTTAGCATTTTTAAGTGCATCAATCTTTTCTTGTGTTTCAGCTGTAAGTGGTAATCCTTCATATTGAATAACTAGTTTATCAACATTTTTTAGCAGTTTATCAAAATCGATTGTTTCAAAATCTTCCACTTTTTCCTCTGGTCCGATAAGGGCATCAATTTGAGCAATTAAAGCATCTGATTCTTGCATAAGTTTATCAGCAAAATTTTCACCTGGAATTGTGATTTCTTGATTCACATCTCCCAGTGAAACATTATACTTAGTAGTGACCGTTTGAGGTTCTTCTCTTGAAGCAGGATCTTGTTCTGCAGTTACAGGTCCTTTAGGTTGAAATTGTCCCTCAAAGTTTTCTCCATGTTGAATACTGTATTCTCCATTTGGTGGAGGTGGCATATGTGCTCTATCAGGGGGTAAAACTCTTGGCTCAGCAGCACTAACTTCACCTACTGGAGTTTGGGATTGATTTGGTTCAACAGTACTTTCTAGGCTATCCGCCTGGTCATTATCTGCTGATTGTTCAATTTCTTGAGTTGCTGAGTCCTGATCAATTAATTCGGAAGTATTCTCAGTTGTGGATTGAATTTCTTCAGGCGCTGTTTCTTCAGCAATTGATCTAGAGGCTTGGATTTCTTCAGGGACACTGAGTGATGCATCAACTTCATCGACACTTTCAACCTTATTTGAAGTTTGTGCCAATTCCTCTTCAGCTGTAGCTTTCATTTTTTCTGTTGAAGTAGTTTGTAGCATTTCACTTGCCTGAGCTCTATTGTGCTCTAGTGAAATTTGGTGAACGGTTTGTGCCGATAAGGCTTGGACGGAAAATGTACTAGCTATCACAATTGGTGATAATACGGCACAGATCCGAAACAGTTGTTTAGTTTTCATAACTCTCTCTCCTTGTAGAATGCATTATTCTAGCTATTACATTTCAAGTTCGGTGCCAAAGAGAATTAAGGAATTTTAATGTTATTTCAGTTAGATAGAACAGGTATAAATTAAGTAAATAATATAGTGATGTAAAAAATTTTTACAGAAGGTGGTTACTGTTTAGTTTTTAAACATGAATTATGGAGGCCATAAGCCTCCATAGTTGAATTATTTTTGAGCATAAAAACTACAAACCGATAGTAAATAGGTACTTTTCAAAAGCCAAAAAAGCTGTATTGAAGGACAAGGAGAGCTAAAGCAAACCAAGCACGATCCGATTTTTACTATCGATCATACTCTAGCAATGATGAGAGATAGTATTTCAACACTTGTGCGGAGATCTTGGTGCGTTTCCCCACCGTAGTCAGGCGGTTAGATAAAGTTAGTAATTTACTCATGGACGTATTTTATAATTAATACTTTAGAATATTGGTTAAGACTTTTAACCTTACATGGTATGTAGAATTATTCGATAAGGCTTAAGTTATTATAATTACTGAGTTATGATTTTTTTGCTATTAGTATTCTGGTCTTGAATCGTCTCTTTAATCATTTGCAATTGTTTCACTACTAAAGCCATTTTTTTATTCACTTTTAATTTAGGTAATTCTTTTTTTTCTTGGGCATTCGCTTGAAAACTAAGTGAAGTGAGTAAAATTAATAGGATTTTTAAATACAAACTTGAGATCCTTCTATAATCTGTTATGAAGTTTGATACTAAAGTATACTTTGTAATGTGTCAATTTCATTGCATTGTATGTAAAAAAGTAAAAGGAAATTTATCATGGTGAAAAAACCATCTTTGTGGGTGTCATTTGTTCCCGTTGTTCTTCTTGTTGTTCTTCTAAGTTTGAATGTTGTCATTTATGCTGATAATTCTTCCTACGGACCTAACCAATTTGCACTTTTATTTGCGGCCATGGTTTCAGCTCTTATAGGAGTATTTCATTTAGGACATTCTTATCATGAAATAGAGAAGAAAACGATTGAGTCCGTTGGTGTGGCACTTCAAGCAATACTTATCTTATTAGTTGTCGGCTCATTAATAGGGATGTGGATCTTAAACGGCGTTGTTCCAACTATGATCTACTACGGAATTAACCTCATACATCCAAGTATCTTTTTACCTATTTGTCTGATTATATGCTCAGTGGTGTCACTTGCTACAGGTAGTTCTTGGTCTACCGTTGGTACAGTAGGTATTGCCTTAATCGGTATTGGGCAGGCCTTAGGTATTCCCGAAGGGTTAGTTGCCGGTACAATTGTGTCTGGTGCTTATTTTGGAGATAAAATGTCACCTTTATCAGATACCACAAATCTAGCACCTGCAATGGCAGGATCAAATCTTTTTGAGCATATAAAGCATATGACTTATACGTCAGGTCCAGCCTATATTATTTCATTTGTACTTTACGTTATCATTGGACTCTTTTTTTCTGCTGACCAATTAGATCAAAAAAATATTGAGCTTATGACATCAACAATAAATGAGAACTTCAATGTTAGTCTTTGGTTATTTAGCTTACCACTTATTGTATTTATTTTGGTGAAAAAGAAAGTTCCAGCTCTACCAGCTTTACTTGCAGGAACTCTTCTTGGAGCAGTTTATGCCTTGGTTTTTCAGCAAGACGTCCTGATGAAATTATGTGGTGGAAGCTTAAGCTTTTCTAAACTTTATGAAGTGATTTTAAAAGTTGGCTTTGATGGATTTACTTCTGAAACTGGTAACGAAGTAATTGATAAACTTTTCTCTAGAGGTGGTATGAGCGGTATGCTTAATACAGTGTGGTTAATTCTTATGGCCATGATCTTTGGTGGAATGATGGAAGTCACTGGAATGTTAGAAAGAATTGCCCTTGCCATCCTTAAAGTCGTTTCAGGTATAACAAGCCTTGTTGCTAGTACTATTGGGACTTCAATCTTTTTAAACTTAACAACAAGTGATCAGTATATCGCAATTGTAGTAACCGGAAGAATGTTTAAAGAGGCCTATGCTCAACAGGGTCTTCAGCCTAAGAATTTATCTCGAGCAGTAGAAGACGGAGCAACTGTAACATCAGTTCTCGTACCATGGAATACTTGTGGTGCCTATTTTAGTACTGTTATGGGAGTTGCTACCATAAGCTATTTACCATTTGCATTCTTTAATATTTTAAGTCCACTTATTTCGATTGTTCTAGCTTCAACAGGGAAAACGATGGATAAAATAGAAAGTCGTACTGCTAATTAAGTATGTGATTCGTAAATTTTTTTAAACTCAGGTAGAACTTCAAATAAGTCAATTTTTTTGGCTTGATCAAATTTACTCTGAAATCTAAAGAATTCCCGGGATAAATCACTTTTCCAAGCATCCTTTGAATTCATAAACTTAATAATTTGTTCAATATTATCTAATAGATATTGATAATGAGCTGGAAGCTTGTTTGCGTATTTTTGCTGAATACCTTTTAACTCCATTGTTGCGAGCAATTTATGATTCTTAGGTAAAATAGTTGTTTGAAAGTAAAATGGAAAATGTAGATTAATCATATTAGGAGCTGGTACTATAAATTCAAACTGCTCAAGATAAGTAAATATTTCTTTAATCCTTAAAACATTTAAAACTTGTACGGTAGAGCTAATCATACATTCAGATATATTATATTCTTCATGTTTTTCATCAATAAGACATAGGTTTTTATGAATTTTATCCCAATTGGCCGGATGTCTGATATAAGAGTTAACAGCTCCGATTCCATCAATACTTGCTAAAATTTTAACTCCCTTAAAATTTTTCCAAAGTTCAATTATTTTGGGAGGAAGAACTGTCATATTGGTATTATAAGTAATCATAATATTTTTAGCATTATTACTTTCGATACACGTTTTTAGAATTTGCTCCATTTGAGGTGCAATAAGTGGTTCTCCTCCTGCAAAATGTATATGCTCTAGGTGAGCCGCTTTACGAGCAAAATCATTTGTTAAGGCATCTGAATTAATCCAATTATAATTTCTGTAGGAATCAATAACTTCATCAGAAAATTTCTCATGCTCATGCTTCATGTCATTCCATTCTCTAATCCATAATTGAGTCGATCTCGGATTGCACATACGGCACTGGAGATTACATAGATTACCTAAGCGGTAATCAGCAGAAATGATAGGAGCTGATGTTTCACCATCTTCTAGTGTTTTGGCCAAAAAGGATTCATTCTTATTTTCATAGTTTTTGATCTCTAATGTTCTTCTGCTAACGCCCCCCATTTCTTCACCCATTTGGCAGCGCTTACAAACCTCTGGCCATTCATTATTGAGCATTTGCTTTCTAATATCTTTCATATATTTAGAATTCATGACATCTTGAGGACTGACATCATCTTGGACATAAAGTTTGTTACCATTGTCATCTTTAATGTGATTATCAAATTCTTCACTTGTACAACAAACTTGATAAGAACCATCTTGGTTGACAAAGCTATGGGTCCAGGCCAGAGGACAATAAGTTGTTTTAGTTAAATCAGTTTTATTTTTTTTAAACATAGAATAGTTATCCTTTCATTCATTATGGAAGATATAAACTTAAAAGTTAACCGTTTTCTTGTAGTTAATATTTTAAAGTTTTTAAAAACCTTAAAACTTGTATAAAGCGTTTGGTATTTAGTTTGATATAAGATGCAAAGTTAAGTCCATTATCTACGGTAGTAAATTGTATTGGTAGGTTATTTTGCTTTGCAAAAGTAATAAAAGCTAAATGAAAAATTTGATCAGAAACGTTTTGAATAATTTCAACAGGAAATGCTTGAAGTGAGTATATATTAATGGAATCACCTTTCGTTTCAGGGATGTCTGTTTGTAGGACTTTTGAGGCAAATAGATTACTCAAAGTATTATAGAGGTGCCCGAGATTTTCATTACTCGGAGTTCGAACAGAGGTTATCAGAGCAAACTTGGTAAAATCTTGAGTTAGAGTATACTGATGTATTTCTTCAATATTATCCTCCCAGCCCTCGTGAAAGGTGATGAGAAAGTCTATCTTTTTTTTTAAGCATAAATTCCAAGTTTGGATAAAGCTATCTTTCCTATTGTGATCTAATTTTTTAATATGTTCATATGGTTTATGGAGATTAAGAAGTTCTTGAGCTAACACAGAATCAGATCTGTCTGTACTTCCTTCGTCTATGAAGATATAAAATTCTATTAAGTGAGAAAATTTTGATTCAATTTTTCGCATAAGAGGCTGAATACGAACTTCTTGATTATGAATAGGAATAAAAGCCGCTATTTTCATTCGATTAAGTGTTTTAACTCCGGATAGGTCTGTTCAAAAGACTCATTTCTTATATTATCTAATTTAAGGGTAATTGATTTAAAGCGCTCTCCAAGTTCTTCATCTTGAGATTTCATAAAATGAATTTGATTTTTTACAGCAGATTGTAATGCTCCCCATTGCTTATTAGGGTATTTGTTTTTAAGTTCACTGATATAGAGAGTAAGTTTTTTTTCAATTTTTAATTTATCAACTTTTGGAAGATTTTGAGCTCTGTACTCACTAGGGTCAAGGAGTGTATTCAGATTTAGTCCAAATTCGTCTATAAAACCTGATTCATAAAGAAAACGATGAATCTCTGGAATACGATGAATATTAAAAAGACTTATTGTTACATTTACTTGAAAGTATATATGAGGGCAATTTGTTTTAATCTTTTTAAAATTGGAAACAAAATTCTCCCAGTCTAGACCTGACCTAAAAAACTCGCCTCTCTCTTCTATATCATCTAAACTGACTCCTACATTGATAGACTTGAATTGAGACCAAAGTTCAATAAGTTTATATTTTTTAAAATCAAGAATACTAAGATTTGTATTGTAGACGAGTTGTACATCAGTTTTTCCAAGCTCAATAAAACGCTCTATACACATATAATGCTCATCCATAAGTAGTGGTTCTCCACCAGCAAAATAAGCGATTTCAACATGGGGTAAGTAAGCTTCAATTTCTTCCCAAGTTGACTTATTCTCTTTCACTGCATTTATGAGTTTAGGTCCATCAATTTTCATATCCCATAGTTTTTGGTAATCCTCGTACCATTTGGTACTTAATGCAGGAGAGCAGCCTCGACATTTAAAATTACAAATATTACTAAAACGAATATCAAAATAGCGCATTTTTAAGTTGGGATGATGACCATTAGGCTGTGTTTCTTTAAGAGTAGATGCATATTTACTATAATTAACATTCATTCTTTTACGCATGGATATGACGCCACTTTTTTCGACTTCATAGCATTTATTGCAACTATATATTTCTCGATCAGCAAGCATCATTTTTCTCATGGTTTTATAACGAGTATTATTCCATATTTTTTCAATACTGGATTTTTTGACATTGCCAAAAGTATCTTTGTAATCACTTAAGCAGCAAGGAATAATATCAGAATTTGGTAGCAGATGTGTATGAACCCAAGGAACCATACAAAAATACTTGGAATTAAGGATATCTTCTTGGGTTTGAATTTTAAAAGAATTCAAACTCAAATTAGCACCTTTACGAGCAAGAATTTGGTGAATAAATTTAATAATATATTTTGTTATATTCAACTCATTTCCTATTTTTTATCTTATTAAATAAAATATAGGGGCTAGCGTCAACAATGATTAAACTTTCATGGCCATTGATGTTAAAAATGGACCTTGAATCGCCACAACTGATGGTTTAGGTATTCCTCCATCCGGCCAATGACTAGTTGGATTATTGATATCTCTCGTAGTTTCACCAGGGTGTTGAACTGAAAGAAATAAGGTGTCATAGTTCTCACTAAAGCACAGACCTGTTAATTCAGCATCAATAGGAGCAGAGCCTACTTGTATTGCTTGTCCTGCCATTTCCCCTTTAGAAGGTACTACAAAAAGTCCATTATTTTTAAATTTTTCATAAGGAGGTTTCCCCATTTTAGATCCTGAAATATCAGTTGCAAACCACAGGTTTCCATTTTCATCAAAGGCCATATTATCCGGACAAGAAAAATTTGAATTTTCTCCTCCCAATATAAATGTTTCACTCTTAAAACTTAAAGAGTTGTAGCTACCTTTATCCTCTGAAATTTTTAAAATGGAACCATGAAGATCACCTTTGGTTTTATTATTAGTAAGAGCAACAAAAACATCTCCAGTATGAGGATGTATTTCAATATCCTCTGGTCTATTTAACTCAGTTGCTCCCAGTATCTTCGCAGCTTTTCGTGCATAAATATGTACATCTAGCTGAGTTTTAAAATGTTTTTTAAGAATAGGGGATAGTTCAAGATCTAATGGCAGCCATTTTCCAGTCTCAAGATTGGCCACATACAATATACCTTTATCAAAATTACTTCCTGATTCAGATATAAATTTATAAAGATGCTGGTTAATTTTATCATCCCCAGAGTAGACTACAACATTACCAGTTTTATCTTTTACACAAGTCGCTGACTCATGGGCAAATCGACCAAGATTGGTATGTTTTTTTGCCTTTCCTGTTTTAGGGTCTATTTCCACGACCCAACCGTAATGCTCTGGAAGATTATTAGGGCTTATTTTGTTCCAATGAAGATATGCTCCTGAAAAATCAATTTTTTCCTTAGGGGATTTTCTTTCACCATAAAATTGATCATAGTTTTCTTCACAAGTTAAGAAAGTTTTCCATGGGGTCTTTCCTCCTGCGCAATTTGCAAGAGTACCTTCTACTAAATGCTCTCCCATAACTTTGATACCATTATTAAATGGAATCATAGTATGACCTCGAACACCTTGGTTATATTTATCATTCACTACATGTTTCCATTGGCCTTGTTTGTACTCTAAGTGAATGAGTGAACCACCTACAAGTGACTTTTCAATTGCAATGTTTTTGGCATTTCTTTCTTGCCCTGAAACAAAAAGTGGGTTGATATATTCATGATTAACCCACATGATCATTTCTGTAGGAGAAAGATTGTAAATATTAATATAATCATTATTAAATCCAAACACTTCTTTTGAATTTATCTTATCCCCCCAACTTATAATTTTATAATAGGATAGTCCTTCATGTAGTAAAAGATCATCTTGATTTGAAGGGGCCAGAAATTTCTTAGAACTTTGACATGACTTCAGTAGTGGCAAAGACCCAATAACTGCTCCATAACCTAAAAATTGTAAAAATCGCCTTCTGGAATGTAAATTCATGATAAATCCTTGCTGAGAGTGTACAAAATATTTTAATCCGCCCATGGTATTTATGCAATTTTATATAATTACACTCTATTTGGAAGTGTTGCAAATAAGCAACGCGCCGTAGTTAAATTGTGCCCTATCGAAACGCTTAATTTTGAACGATACTGCTTAAAACTCATAACAACAGGAGAATGATATGAAGGTAATGATGTTTGTTTTTAGTATGATGGTAACAAGTTTTAGTTTTGCTGGTGGTGATATGAATAGTGATGACCTTGCCTTACTTAGAAAGCTTATTCAAGAAAAAGCAGTTACTAACGAGAGAATTAAGAAATTTGATAATCTTGATTTTGACGTGTTTAGTAATCAAAAATGGGATCGCTTAAAAGAAAGTCATAGTGATGATATAATTGTACATTGGCCAACTGTTAAGAGTTTTAAAATTCGAATGGCCACTCTTGGACGCTGGGAGTATGGAGTGATGGTTGAAGAATACCTTTTTTGGGATAATAAAGA
>CAYFHZ010000070.1:0-9905 GCA_964342535.1 uncultured Bacteriovoracaceae bacterium
CGATTCCGGTTCCAAAGCTTGAACCAGAAACTGAAATTGAGAAAAAACGATTTCGTAATGCTCAAGAACGTGTGAAATCTCGTAAAGCACTTGCAAAGAAAATAGAAGATCTAGATAAATAAATTTATTTACCAGGAGGTCCACTTTTTCTTTTCATTTTTTGAAATTTTCCTTCTTGAGCTGTTTTAATAATATAATACGCTTGTGAACATTCTGCCCCATAAACAAATTGATCTGAGTCAATTGTATTTATTAAATTTTTGAAAAAAGATCTGTATTTTAGTTTAATTTCGCCTTTACTATTCAAAACAATCTTAAACAGTTTATGCTCGTTATAAAACCGATCTAACAAAAACCTTAAATCTAAACTATGATCATTTTCTTGAAGTACTAATAATTGAAAATATAAACCCATTCCAATAGGCTTCGACTCTCTCCTTAAATAGCTTATTTCTTCCATGGCACCCTCGCCATTACTTAATTTTAAAATAAGTCGTTTAATCTGATCTACATAACCAGAACAATATTTCATTGCATCTTTCTTTTTTTGCTTATATGCATCTTCTTTTGAGATAGAAATAAACTCAGAACCAACCCCCCAGTTTACACCTTGAGGAAAAGTCATGCCTGACATATTCAGAACATCTTTAGTATACCCACCACAATTATATTTAAGAAAATCATATGACATATAAAAATAGTCATCAATACACATAAGCCTTTCAACAGCTAAATCTATAGTATCTTCGTTTTTAATACCGACATTGTGACAAACCATTCCACCTTTATTATTTTGTTTTCTAAGTTCTCTACTTCCGGCCATTGAGTCAGTTGACTCAAAAAGATCATCATCTACAACCACACCTAAATGATTACCTGGATTAAAAAAATGATATGGTGTGAGCTTTGAGGTCAGATTACTTATAAGATTTGTACTGCACATTTGTATACGATTCGTACGTTTAAATCCAGCTTGATATATATTTTTAGTCAAACCAACTGCATCAGAAGCAATATCATGAACTGTTCCTGGAATATTGACTATACTATCGGCCAATTCATAACCTCCCTTCTGTGTATCTTTTGTAAGTGCTACCGTTCCTGTGGCGGTTTTGCCAATACGATGTGATGTTCGAGATGTTACGATGTCTTCAACAGTATACTGAATAAGTCTTGGTACATAAAGTAAAGTAGATTCCAATTTACCTGATTTTGTATTCCATAAATTATTGATGGCATCTTGCTTTTCACTTGCAGATATTGAAAATGCAGAACTAACACCCAGTAATGCGAGAACAAATTTATTCATGTCATAACTCCTTGTGCTTAAATTATAATGGAGTTTTGTGTCCCTAGGATCAATTCAGATAGTATTTATATGTACAATTTTTAGTCGGCCATGGGTAGAGCATGCTATATATTCATAAAGCGAAAAGCATATCTTGCTTAATCATTTATTTTTACAACTATTTTCGACTATAACGAAAGCAGAGACTAGTCATTCCTTGCATGGCCGAAACAACTTTAAAGGTTTGCTCGCATGTATTTACTTTACTTGTAACTCCGTAACATCCCTGGGAAATAGTGTAATGGAGTTGAATTAAATTTTCAAAATTGTCACAATACGATCTAGCATAATTCACTTCTAATTCTCTTTCTCTAGAATTAAGAACAACACAGTTGTCAGCAAGATCGTCATCAGATTCTTTAAAATTTTCTACTGTTTTTTTCTCTTCATCACTTAATCGCGGTAAGGATTCAGTCGCCTCAAATATATTTTTATTGATAAGTGCAACATCTTTACAATGATCACTGTCATAAGAAAATACATTAAAAGAACTAGATATTAAGATAAAAAACATTAATTGCTTCATAAAACCTCATTTAGTTAAAAAGATAACTAAGGTTAGCAGCAAACCCATAATATTCAAGGAATGACTAGAGAATCTGTAAATTTGATAGACTAGTGATCATCTCTAATTTTTTGATAATTCTGGATAATATAATCAATAACTTTCTCAGCAATATTGATATTGGTACATCCTTCAATCCCTTCAAGTCCGGGAGAGGAATTTACTTCTAGTATTTTAGGACCTGAATCTGACCTAATAATATCTACTCCGGCCACATTTAAGCGCATGGCCTTGGCCGCGGCAACAGCAACTTTTCTTTCTTCAGGAGTAATCTTAACAGGAATACCAACTCCACCTCGATGAATATTAGATCTAAACTCTCCTTCTTTAGCTTGTCTCATCATGGTTCCAACAACTTTATCTCCAACCACAAAACATCTTATATCAGATCCTTTAGCATCTTTAATAAACTCTTGAACTAAGAAATTGGCCCCTAATTCTCTAAAAGCATCGATAAGACTTTCAGAGGCACTTTGGGTTTCTGCAAGTACAACTCCTCTACCTTGAGAACCTTCGAGTAATTTCACAACTGTTGGTGCCCCTCCTACAAGGTCAATGAGCTGTCCTGTTTGTTCTGTACTATGAGCAAAACTTGTCTTTGGTAGAGGTAAATTACGCTTACCAAGAATTTGTAATGATCTTAATTTATCACGAGATCTTCCAATAGCATTTGAGGAATTCACACTATAAACTCCCATCATTTCAAATTGTCTCACAATGGCCATACCATAACTTGAAATTCCCGCTCCGATTCTCGGGATAATAGCATCAACTTTATCAAGTTTTCTTTTCTTATAATAAACCATGGGGTTGCCTGTTGAAACATCCATAAAGCACCTTGTAGGAGGAATAACCTCAATAGAAATATCTCTTTTTTTTGCCTCTTCTACTAATCTTTTACAAGAATAAAGTTTTGGGTTTTCTGACAGTATAATAATTTTCATGTTCATCCTTAAAAAATAAGATTTTTTTAGATGTTAATAGTGATTGAATTAAAAAGAAATACTTTTTCAAAGATTTATTGCTCTTCCCTTTGAACCCCTAGGTATTTTACGATATCCTCAGGTGTTATAATTCCAAGAAGTTGCTTATCATTAAAACGACTTACAACTGGAAGCCTTCCAAGTTCAAATCTTTTCATCCTGTCGAGAGCAACAATAAGACTTTGATCTGGGTAAATATAAATTGTTGTATATTTAAGAAGATCATACACTTTTAAATCTAGACCGTCTTTTAAAGCTTTCTTAATATCAGATTTATTAACAACACCTATTAACCTGCCATGTTTTAAAACAGGATAACCACCAAAGCGATGATCTTTAACATCTTCTTCGTATTTTGTGATCGAGGCATTTGCTTCTAAAGTAAAAACGTTTCTCACCATGCATTCTTCTACAATCATATCATTTAGAATTTCATTATCGTTGGCCGTAGGAAGATGGACTCCCTCGTACTCAGCAACTGATTCATAAACAGATTCGGGATTAAGCAGTGATGAAATTTTATAAGCAACAATACTAGAAATCATAAGAGGTAAGATAAGTTCATAGTTTCGAGTCATCTCAAAGAGCATTACAAAAGCAGTAAAAGGAGTTCTAATAACTGCAACAAGTAATGAAGTCATACCTAGTAGAGCAAAAGCTCCTACATCAATATGCTCTACTCCTAGCTCCACTAAAGAAGTTCCAAAAATCCCACCTCCTACTGCACCGAGGAAAAGAACGGGCATAAATAAGCCTCCACTCAAACCCGAGCTGTATGAACTGGACATGAGTACAAATTTAAGAAGGAAAATAAGAACTAACATATATAAAGGATGATCAATAGAACCAAGAAGTAATTTATTAATCGTATAAGTCCCATCACCTAAAACTTCTGGAGAGACTTGTGATAAGAGCGCTGCTAGAAAAACAGCAACTGTAACAAATAAAAAATCAAACTTTTTAAAGTATAAATTTCTAATTTTTTTAGAAACTAAAATAGTCTGGGTGTAAAGATGACCAACTAAGGACATAAAACAGCCTAAAATAAGATAAAAAATTAAATGCCATTCAATATTAAAATGGTAATGAACAGGTACAAAAGTCGATTGATTTCCTAATAATTTATAAGACGTAACTGAAGCAATAACCGCAGTAACAATAATTGGTCCGAGATATTTTGTATTGAGTTCCCCTAGGATTTCTTCAATGGTAAAAACAACAGCTGCAATAGGTGTATTAAAAGCTGCCGCAAGTCCAGCAGTGGCCCCTGATGAAACAAGAACTTTAGTTAATTGTCTATTTAACTTCAAAAAATGTGATACAAAATGGGCCCAAGCAGCTCCAATTGTGACCATGGGTCCTTCTTTTCCGAAGGATAATCCAGTACAAAGAGTAAAGAAAGTTGTAATAAATTTTCCAAAAGGCATTCTTTTGGGCATTTTACCTTTATAGGCAACTAAACTTAATTTTACCTGGGGAATCCCTGAGCCATTTGTATCTTTAAAAAGAGTTTTACTGAGGTAAAATGAGCTTAACGCCAATGCTAGTGATATAAAAAAAGTCGATATACTAAACGTTTTAAAAGTACCCAGATAGAGTGCTGTTTCATAGACAAACTCATGTAAAAGAAATGAAGCAAAACCCGCTCCTACTCCAACAAGTATGACTGCAAGGGATAATTTATAAAAATGAACCTTAAAAAGGGTTTTAATTTTTTGCATATAGTTTTAAGAATCTTTTTTTATATAATAACATTATGACATCAAAAGAAGGAGTAACTTTGAAAAAACTACCCCTACTTGTCTTATGCCGCTTTTCCAATCAACTCAAAAATTGTATTTTGAAAGTAAGCAATAAAGTCTTCCTCTGTCATTTCCAGCATGGCATATTGTTGATAGATAAATGATAGTTCTTTGATAAGATCTTTTCATAAAAACCAGCAGTACTTACCAGAGAATATTGTTTATATGCGGTCTATATTTTGATATCGAGTATTCTTTTATCCATATCAACCTCAATTATGACCTTTAATGAATTCCCAACCAATAGAGCCAACTAAAAAGCCTATTGTAATAATTAGTAATATATAGATTTCCCATGGTTTCCCATCATTTGAAACAGGTGTTTCATTGTTTAAATCACTCATAGTGACTCCTCATTTAGCGTTTAACATTATTGAATTGTAGGTATTAAGCTAAAATAGGAGGTGCTCTTGCAGAGGATTTATAAAGTAAATGCTCAATCGTAATAATTTGAGATGAATTGATAGGACTATTTTTAGCAAAAATAATATTTTGTATAGCCCTAGTATCGACGATCCAGCCCAATTGATAGTTATATTTTTGTACGCTATTAGAATGTCCTTCAATTTCAACAATTGATAATGGATCAGAATAAAACTGACTTGATTCAATTTGTGGAATTTGAAAGCTAGTAAATATAAAACAGAATAAAATTCCTGTAAAATAAAAGAACTTCATTTCAGTATTATACTCCTATAATCAAATATTCACTAGCCCATTCTCACACATCGCATAGAAAGTGATCTATGGTGGTACCCTTCAAAATCATAAGTAATTTTATCATCTTCGTTAGATGCTCCTAGAGTGTAGAGTAAAGGCATATAATGTTCAGGAGTTGGAACAGATCTCTTTCCTTTCTCTAATACTTCTTTATTATCGGCCAACGGAGCAAAGTCCTTTTTATCAATTTGTGATTTGACAAAGAGATCGAAATTTTTTGCCCACGGAAAAGGATCTGCTTCTTCAACTGGGTGTAAGGATCTTAAATTATGCACAATATTTCCACTACCTAGGATAAGCACTCCTTCTTCTCTTAAAGACTGAATCTTCTTTCCCATTTCCAAGTGAGAACTTAATGGTTTTTTCATATCTAGACTTAATTGCACGACAGGAATATCCGCATCTGGATAAATATGTTTTAAAACGGTCCAAGTTCCGTGATCAAGACCCCATTTCTCATTATCAAGAGAAACAGTATCTTCTCCTATGAGACCTTGAACTTTTTTTGCCAACTCGACACTTCCTTTTGCAGGATACTGAATTTGATAAAGAGCTTCAGGAAAGCCATAAAAATCATGTATTGTTTTAGGTTTTTCCATTGCTGTTACAAAAGTTCCATTGGTCATCCAGTGAGCGGAGATACATAGAATGGCCTTAGGCTTATCATATTTATTTCCCAAGTTTTTTAGCATTTGAGTAAAGTTATTGTTATTAACTGCATTCATAGGAGATCCATGTCCTATAAAAATAGTTGGTAGTTTCTTTTTTGTCATGGCCATCCCTTTCTTTCCAAATTTTAAACTTAAAAAAGATGCTAATATCACTTTAATAAAGCTTCTTCTTTTCATATTAGGCTTGTCCTAGTGGTACTATTCCTGAAGGGTTAAGTTCCACAATTTTGTAATAAAGATTTTTTATCTGATCAGGCTTATAAGTTTTCGCAATTTCATTAGTCTCAAGCATACGTTCAATATACTTTTGAATAAATTCAAAATCTTTTAGACGCTTGATATTGCATTTAAAAATTCCATGATAAGCAACATCAAAGCGTAAGAGAGTTGGTAGTAAACAAATATCAGCAGCGCTTAAATTATCTCCCATCAGATACTTTTTTTGAGACAACTCTTTATCTAATTGTTCAAGTTCTTTAAAAAGTGAAGTCACTTCTTTATTATAAACTTCTTGGGACTTTGCAAATCCAGTTCTATAGCAAGCATTATTGATATTTTCATAATAATAAGAAATATATTCTTCGATCTGAGATAAACTATCTTGTTCGAAAATTGGTGCAATTTCTGGAGAAATATTTTTTCTAAATACATCATCAAACATTTTAATAATTTCAAGGGATTCATTATTAATAATTTTCTCTTCTTTAGAGTCCCATAAAACTGGCACAGTTACTCTTCCGGTATATTTATCATCATTTTTTAAATAGAGTTCTTGTAAGAAATTTAAATGATATTTATGCTCTGGGAATGACTCTGAAAAATACCACCCCTTTTCTGAAACATGAGGCTCAACAACAATGAGATCAATAAAATCTGCCAGTTTTAAATATTCTCTTGTCATAATAGTTCGATGTGCCCAGGGACAAGCATAAGAAACGTATAAAATATATCTTCCCTTATCTTCTGGAGTAATATTCCTGATGGTATTTCTAAACTGAGTTGTCATTCTTTTGAAGTTTCCTTCTTTATCATGTTCAGTCCAGTCTACTGTCCATTTTCCATTAACCAACATTCCTAAGGCCATAATATTTCTCCTTTTTAAAAGAATAGCATGAACAATATTAGTTGCAGTAGATAGCTTTTTTACAATATAATGTTCTATAAAAGGAACACTTATGAAACTTGATTATCTCCCCCTTTTCCAGAAGGTTGTTGAAACCGGTAGTCTATCTAAGGCATCGAAAATACTAGGTATTCCCAAGTCAAAAATTAGTAGAAATCTTGATAGTCTTGAATATGATTTACAAATAAAATTACTACATCGAACACCAAGAGGTATTATTTTAACTGAACAAGGAGCCGACTTTTTAAAGGCAATAAAAGTTCCATTACAACAAATAGACCATGCCCAATTACAATTACAGAACCAGACAAATCAACTACAAGGTAAAATTAGATTTACTGCACCAGAAGATCTAGCATTACATCAATTAGATATCTTAATTTCTGATTTTCAAAATGAATACCCTCATATAAGAGTTGAGCTGCTAGCGACTAACCACTTTGTTGACTTTAATCATATGAATATAGATTTTGCTTTAAGAATTGGAAAACTAGAAGATTCTGATCTTATCCAAAAAAAAATTGCTGATATAGAGGTCATTCTTGTTGCTACTCCTGATTACTTGAAGATTAATCCAGAAGTTTTAGATATTAGTGATTTAAATAAGCATGATTTTTTAATGATTACAGGTGAAGCAGGTGAAAGACTTAACCAAAATGTGCTAAAAGAGTTGCAGCCTAAAGTTTCTTCAAACTCGATTCCCGTTATTAAAGACCTTACCCTAAAATCTAAGGGAATCGCTCTTCTACCAAAGTTTTTTTGCTTTGAAGAATTAAAATCCGGAGAACTAGTTCAGATTATTCCCCAGTTTAGCTATTTGAAAAGGTCACTATTTATGCTTGCTCCTAGAAACCAATATATACCTGAAGCAGCAAAAGTTTTTAGAAATTACCTATACGATAACCTTAAAACAAACCTTCAATTAAAAATTTAAAAGCAAGTAAGATAAGTACAGTCGCCCCTATAAAATTAAAGTAAATCCCAAGTTTTTCAGAAGCTCGTTTTGCTATATTCATGCCTATTAAAGTTGAAATAAATGCACAAAGACCAATCGATATGACAAAAGGTAGAAGAGGTTTCTCAGTGACCCCTAAGGTAACTCCAACAGCGAAGGCATCAAGGCTTGTGGCCAAAGAGACAATAACAATTTTTAAAAGACCATGAAACTCCTTAGCAACTTCCTTTTCTTCACTGCCTTTAAGCTCTTCAAGTCCTTCTTTGATCATATGGGCACCAACAAGTATGAGAAGAATAAAAGAAATCCAATGATCAATATAATCAAACTGTGAGATAATAGTTGTTCCGGCCATGGCCCCTACAAATGAAACAAGAGCTTCTGCTCCACCTGAAGATAAACCAAACTTAATACTATCAAAGAATTTATGTGGTCTTGCTCCCATAGCTAAGGCAGCAGAGAATGAATCTGCACTCAAAACAATACCCAATACGATAGCTTCTAAATATAAATTTATCATAGAAATAAAAATACAGGAGGATAAAGAAAGTGGCCAATAACTTAAGGTCTCAAAGTATTATTTATAAAGAGCTATAATGCATTTTAGCTGTTTACTTCCATACTTAGACATTTTTTCAAATTCATCTATCCTAACCGGAATATTAATATTATCGAGCTTATCTTGATCCGTTTTAAGATCAGGATCATTAAAGTAAATAAAATCACCTTCAATATTAGTTACAACTATCCAGTGTGGAACTTTCGAAGCTGTTAAACGGTAAGCACTAATAAGGACAAGAGCAACCCCCCCATTATCAATAATTTTTTTGAGGGTTTTCAAAAATGTTTTATTATAGTGAATTTTTACTTTTCTCTTTTTTAATTTAGATTCAAAATTGTTTTGAACAAGTTCAATAACTTCTTTCTTTTTTGGATCTCTTACACTGTCAATAAAAAGTGGTGCTTGTTGATTAATATAAAGTTCAACTTTTAACCCTCTTTCATACGCTGCTAATGCAAGTCCATGGGGGCCACAACCACCATGTCCCGTTGACATGAAAATAGTAGTAGCTTCTCTCCATAAATCTAACTCTAATTCACGAGTTAATTTCATTTTAGGATTAAAGGTCTTTAAAACCATCATTAAAGAACTAGGGCCGCAGGTAAAGTCAGTGGATTGTTCATAGTAATAAACTTTATTCTTTGCTTTAATTTCAGGAGTTCTAATCTTTTTTTCATAACATATCGCATTCTGATGATCTTCATAATAATCCATTTTATGATTAAAGATACGGTAACCATTTTCTTCATATAAATGAATTGCCCCTTTATTCGACTCTTTTACTTCGAGTCTGACATAGGTACAATCTCTGTCTATGGCCACTTCATCAATATCATCAAGTAATTTTTTTCCAATCCCCTGTCCTCTATACTTTGGGGAAACTGCGACGGAATAGACTCGGGCCAATGAAGTACCTTTATGAAAGAAAAGCAAAAAATATCCTGCGATTTCTTTCTTTTCTTCGTAAACTCTTAAACTGGCATGAGCTTTTTTTAAGGCATATTTAAAATTATCAGCACTTAATTGTTCACCATCAAAAGAGCTATTTTCTAATTGAACTAGTTTAGGAATATCCGCCAAAGTTGCATTACGCATTTTTTTCATAAATATATCTCGCTTTATTTAGATTTTATATTATGCTTAGGCAAATAAAGAAACAAAAAAGAAAGGATCAAA
>CAYFHZ010000071.1:0-9733 GCA_964342535.1 uncultured Bacteriovoracaceae bacterium
GACCTTAATATCTTTACGGGCTTTCTGGCCAGTAAGGGCAGAACTTCTGAAATTGATACTCTGCAATTTGAAGAATTAAAAGAATATCAAGTCTATCTTGAAAAAAAATATAACTCTCCTAACTCAATCAGGAGGAGAATTCAGGCCTTAAGACTTTTTTTTGATTATTTGATTAAAGAAAATCTTTATGATGAAAATCCTATAAAGAAAATGCTTACTTCCCCTAAGGTTGTGGATAAACCTAAGCCTACATTTTTTCATATTATTCGTAAGCTTCATGGCCATATTCGCTCACAAATTGAGTCTTCTCATTTACATGAAAAGTTAATTCACCAAAGAAATGAGCTCATTCTGCACCTTATTTATGAGGGAGGTCTCAAAGTATCAGACCTTGAAAGACTACATATATCTCACCTGATGCTCAAAGAAGATAAATATCGTGTTTTACTTACACCAGAAAAACGAGATCCTATTTCAATTACATTACCAGAAGTAAGCACTGAAATTGTACAAGAGTACCTTAAAGCACTGGAAACAGGTAAAAACAGGGATAAAATTGATTTCTCTGAAGTTTTATTTAACGCTAACCCTTATCGTATTTTAAGTGGCGGACTTTCCGCTCGTGGTATTGAGGTTATCTTTAAAGAGTTCTCTAAACAATTAAATACAACAATTACCGCAAAAAACTTAAGACAAGCTTGTATTTTTAAATGGCTTATTCAGGAGCTTCCTGAAAGTCGTATCAAGGAGTGGATGGGAGTTCAACCCCAGTACAGTCTTGCACCTTTCAAGGAACTTCTCACTGAAGATCCAACAAAGTATTGTTTTTTAAATCTAGAGGCCCATGGTGAATAATCATGAGTACTATATACGTGAATGCTTTAAACTGGCCTTAAATGCAAAAGGACAAACAAGTCCAAACCCTTATGTCGGGGCCATTATTGTTAAAGAGGATCAAATTATCGCAAAAGGTTATCATGCAAAAGCAGGACTTCCCCATGCAGAAGCAGATGCCTTTAATAATGCAACTGAAAGTGTCGTAGGAGCAACACTTTATTGTAATTTGGAACCATGTTGTCACACTGACAAAAGAACTCCCCCCTGCGCTCAAAGAATTATTCAAGAAGGCATAAAGGAAGTTATCATATGTAATTTAGATCCTAACCCGAAAGTTGCTGGTATGGGTGTCAAACTACTGCAAGAAGCTGGTATAAAGGTTACGACCGGTGTTTTAGAAGAAGAAGGACTACTTTTAAACGAAGTTTTTTTTCATCATATTTTAACAAAAACTCCTTTTATTCATCTTAAATGGGCGCAAACTCTCGATGGAAAGATGGCCACTAAATTAAATCATTCTAAATGGATCACTTCTAGTGTTGCCCGAGAGTATGTACATAAAGAAAGACAACTTTACGACGCTATTCTGGTAGGAGCAAATACCGCAAATATTGATAATCCATCTTTAAGTATCCGCCTTAATGAAAACGAGGAATTTAAATCCCGAATTATAATCACTAAAAGCGGTAACTTAAAGACTGAACTAAAAGTTCTCTCTGATACAGCTAAGTCCAATACCATCGTTATTATTCCTCCTGATGTAGAATTTCATTCTAAAAAAGTAAAAATTTTAAAATGCCCTTTAGCCGGTCCTTTTTTTGATATGGATATAATGCTTAAAGGTCTCTACGATTTAGGAATATATTCTCTCTATATTGAGGGAGGTCCTCTAACGTTAACTCACTTTATTAAACAAAATAATTATAATCGCATCAGTGTTTACACTGCTCCAAAGCTTATGGGAACAGGCTCAAACTCACTTGGAGAACTGGAAATCACCCAAATGAGTGAAGTCATTACACTTTCTCATGCCAAATGGCAGGTTTTAGGCCCAGATATGCTTATGGAATCAAGAAGGAATATATGTTTACAGGACTTATAAAAGACATTGGAACTATTACTAAAATTCTTCCAAACTCAGAAGGCAAAGAATTTATAATTAAAACCAATCTCATTAAAGATATAGAAATAGATGACTCTGTGGCCACAAATGGAGTTTGTCTTACAGCAACTAAAGTCATGAGTGAATGTTTTCATGTACAAGCAGTCCATGTCACCTTAAAAAAATCTAGTCTTGGAGACTTAAAAGTTGGAAGTAAAGTAAATCTTGAGTTGGCCCTTAGACCTATGGATAGGCTTGGTGGCCATTTTGTCCAAGGCCATGTCAATGGAGTCGCTAAAATTGATCATATTGTAAATATGGGTAAAAATTATGAAATACGTCTCGCAGCTCCAAAAGATCTTTTTAAGTACATCATTCTCGAAGGTTCAATCACGATCGACGGTATTAGCTTGACTGTAGCAAAGCTCACAGAGTCCACATTTACGGTCTCTATTATCCCGCATACCTTTGAAAATACTACCTTACACCTAAAAAAAGTTGGTGATTCAGTTAATATTGAAGTAGATATGATGGCAAAGTATTTAGAGAATTTACTCAGATTTACTGACAACAATGACGTGAAATTAAAAAAACTAATGGAAAATTAATGCTTAATACAATTGAAGAAGCTCTCGCCGAATTAAAAAAAAATAAAATGATCATTGTAGTTGATGATGAAGATAGAGAAAATGAAGGCGATTTTATTATGCCTGCTGAAACGATTACAACTGAAGCAGTTAATTTTATGGCCACATTTGGTCGAGGCTTAATATGTACACCTTTAAGTCGTGATATTGCAAAAAAACTGGATCTAAAACCTATGGTTGAGAAAAGTGAGGACTCCCACGAGACCGCTTTTACCGTATCTATCGATGCAGACAGAAAACATGGTACATCCACTGGAATCTCTGCAAGAGATCGTGCTATTACTTTAAAACTTTTAACTGAAAAAAACACTGAATCATCTGACTTTGTTCGCCCCGGACATATCTTTCCTCTCATTGCAAAAGAAGGAGGAGTACTAGAAAGGCCAGGGCATACAGAGGCTGCCGTAGATCTTGCTACATTATGTGACATGAGTCCTGTTGGGGTCATTTGTGAAATACTAAATCCTGATGGTAGCTGTGCTAGACTACCTGAATTACTCAAATTTGCAAAAGAACATGATATGAAAGTTATAAGTATCGAAGACCTTATCGATTATAAAAAAAAAATAAATTTTATTCCAAAGAAGGATCAAAATCATGAAAGTATTAGAAGGTAAATTAACATTAAATAACGAAAGAGTAGCAATTGTAGCTGCTAGGTTTAATGAACTGATAGTTAGTAAGCTAGTTGGTGGTGCCAAAGACTGTCTTTATCGTCATGGCCTAAATGAGGATAATTTGACTGAGGTTTGGGTTCCAGGGGCATTTGAACTTCCACTAGTTGCCCAAAAACTCGCTAAAACTGGTGAATATGATGCTATTATTTGTCTCGGTTGTGTTATTAGAGGTGCAACAACTCACTATGACTACGTGTGTAATGAAGCCGCAAAGGGTATAGCAAAAGTAGCTCTAGATCAAGATCTTCCAGTTATGTTTGGTGTTTTAACCACTGAGACAATAGAGCAAGCACTTGAAAGATCTGGAACTAAGGCCGGTAACAAAGGTTGGGAAGTTACTCTTGGTGCCATTGAGCTTATGAGTCTTAGTAAGCAAATATCACCTAAATAGTAAATATATATTGCCTTAAGGCCATAAAAAGACTATAAACTTACCACTCTTATTGATGGAAGCAAGCATGATAAGAGTGATTCAATATAAACGTTTCTTGCTCATAGAAATCAACGGTCCAAATGAATTCTTTTCAGTTCATCGTTATTTCTATATTCAACAATTAAAGGAGACAATATGTCTAAAACTACAATGGGTAAAAAGGCTGCCTTTAAAATCCAAAGAAGACTTGGTGTAGAACTTCCTGGTCTTGGTAAAGCTGGTGCCTTAGAAAGACGTCCTTACGGACCTGGTATGCACGGAATGAAAAGAAAGAAACTTTCTGACTATACAATCCGTCTTATGGAAAAACAAAAAGTTAGATTTCACTACGGTGTTAGAGAAGGTCAACTTAGAAATCTAGTTGTTAAATGTAAAAAAGATAAATCACGTTCATGGGTTGATACACTTATCATGAATCTTGAATCAAGACTTGATAACGTTGTTTTTAGAGCGAACTGGGCACCATCAATTGCAGCTGCAAGAC
Source organism: uncultured Bacteriovoracaceae bacterium (assembly GCA_964342535.1). Lineage (GTDB taxonomy): Bacteria > Bdellovibrionota > Bacteriovoracia > Bacteriovoracales > Bacteriovoracaceae. The sequence goes on from CAYFHZ010000071.1 coordinate 4,181, forward strand.
AAATGGTTTCTCACGGACATATCTCTATCAACGGTGTAAAAACTGATATTGCTTCTGCAACTGTTAAAACTGGTGATGTTATTACTATTTCTAACAAAGGCGCTAAGTCTGGAAATTACCTTCAAGCTAAAGCAAGACCTAGATTATCTGCTGTTCCAGCTTTCTTAAAAGTTGAAGCAGAAGGTGAAAAAGAAAAAGCAACTGTTCAAGCTCTTCCATTACCGGAAGATATTCCTTTTGCTTTTGAAAAACGATTAGTGATCGAGTATTACTGGAAACTTAAATAAGAAAAAGCCCCGAAAGGGGCTTTTTTTTTGACTATATATTTAGCGGAATTGAAACTGTTAGATAATAAAAATTATAGTCACCATCATAATCTAATTCAGTAGAACCAGACTTTATTTTCGCTGTTGATCCATTATACATCTCAAAGTTTAAAGAGATGAAAGGAAGTGCCTTATACCCAATACCTACAAAGCTACCAGAAGCTTCAGTATATTCAACATCACTTTCACCTTCAAAGCTTCCTGATAAAATCATACCCGCATAAAAACGAAACATGATTGGCAGCTCATATCCAATAAAGCCACCAATAGTCGTACCAGTAAAATCAGAGTCACCTGTGTCAGAATCAGCATTAAAAGAATGATTTCTGGCATCTAAGCCTAACATGAAACCCATATTTTGATATCCAAGTCTTGCTCCTACTACTGAGCCAGATAGATCTGCTTCTGTTCCACCAAGCTCTCCAGTTGATCCGACGCTCATACCAGCAAATGGTTCAATAAGTAGTGAGGAATAACTATATCCCGAAAAAAGTAACGTTAAAATCATTGTAATTTTTTTCATATTTCGTCCTTGAAAAATGATTATTAGAAATCTAATGGTAATGAAACTGTAAGCATATAAGAAACCCAATCATTATCTATATCAGACGCCCCAGGATACTCTAATTTATACTTAGATGATTCCATCTCGAGATTAATACTTATCAGTGGTAAACCTGTAAAACCTAAACCTATAGCGTAACCACTATCAAACGCAATATCAAAACCAGCATCTTTAATATCATCATCTTTATAATCTGAGTTAATGATATATTTTGCATACCCCCTAATGAGTATTGGCATATCAACACCTACAAAAACGGCTGTGTTTGATCTAGATCCACCGCTCATCGTATCCATAGAGTAATCGATACCAGCAGAAAGCAAGATAAAGCTTGCTCCTAACCTTCCTCCTATTGTTGAAACGGAGTCTGTTGAAGCCTCATAACTGGAAGCAGTAGCTGCATCAATCGAAGTTGAATACATTCCTGTACCAATATAAGGTTCAATAAGAAGGCCAGAAAAACTGTTGCTTGAAAAAGCGAGACAAGACATGAGGATTGCCAATCTTAGCATAGACATAAAATCTCCTTATTTTATAGTCGAATTCCCTTACTTATCTTACTACATATCTAAACAATTTCAACGGAAGGTTTATTTTTGATCAATATTCTCTCGAAATTCCTTAACATCTCTAAGAATTTTATTAGATTTACAGAGCATACGCTCTACGTTCGCCATGTTTTTTTTATCTGAAACTAAACTATCATTTTTCAACAATAGATATATAGTTCCTTGAATAACAAACATATCATTTGATAAAGAATGAAGAAATTTTCGTAACTCAATATTTTGGTTTTGTTCTATACTTTGATCTATCATACTCACACCCAAGCTAGTATCTTCTACATATATAATATCAAAATTCTTAGCCCAGTAATAGATAATGAAAACATGATAAAAGGCACTTTATTCTAACTAAATATAACTAAAATAAAGTACCTTTTGGAAAGTTACTTTGGAAATGTGTAATATAAGTATACAGCACTAAACTTGTGTTTGCAATACCAAACTTTTGGTTTATAATAAAAACATGAAAGAAAATATAGAAATAAATTTACAGGCCATTTTAGATCTAGATATGAAAATAAATAAATATAAAAATTTATTAGAAAAAGAAGAAATCGATACTTTTACAGCTGAATTTATAGAAAACATTTTTATCCAGTACTTAAAGTAAATGCCTAATTTCTTTATACTTCTTCATATTTTTTTATTTTTGTATTACATTTTTTAAATTTTCACTTAAAATATACTTAATTCACACACATTATATTTCTTTTGGGTAAAAGGATTTTTAACAGAAGAAATTTTTTTAAACTGGCCAACCAAAATGGTGTTATTAAGAATAAATACCATTTGATTAAGCCTCTCATTCCCTACTAAGTCATACCAATTATTGATATTTAAATTTTAAACTTATTTAACATTTATAAATTTATTATAACTGCTAGGATTTATCATTTTCTTACATTGCTTTAATACACCTAAAATCCCCCTACACTCAAAACCCCTTAAGTCCTAACACCACTTAAGTATGGCAGTTTATTAGGATTGTTATGATTTAATTAAGTAACAATTAAGAGTTATTGATTTTAACTAATAAAATCTTACAGACGTTGCCGATTAAAACGATGGTTGGTTTAATTTACTCATTCTAAATGAGAGGGATAATCAAGGAGGGACAGATGACACGTTCACGTACGAATGGCCATCTAAAGGACAAACATTTGGCTGAACTTAAGGATAAAGTTCTAGCTGAAAAAGAAAGAATTCAAAACAAACTATCTATGCAAAAAAGCCACTCACTTCCAACATCAGACTCTGGAAGAGATGAGGTTGACTCTGCAAATGATGACATTTTGAGAAAGACAGAGCTTCGCTTTGCAACGCGAGAGAATCTTTATTTGAAGAAACTAGTTAAGACACTTGAGCTCATGGAATCTGATGAATACGGCATGTGCGAAGAATGTGGAGCAGGTATAAGCTTTACAAGACTTAAAGCAAGACCCACAAGTACAATGTGTATTACTTGTAAAGAAGACTCAGAAAGAACTGAGTTACAAAGTTACCAAGGTAGGATTTCGAAATCACTTGGCCAATCAGTACAATTTACTAATTCCTAAAGATGGGCGGCTTAGGTCGCCTTTTCAATATCTAAAAAAAGTCCATTACAAGCATTTTCAAGTAAATTTAAAACAAGAGTAAAGCCATCTTGTCCACCATAATAAGGATCAGGTACAAACTTATATTTTGAAAACTTACCTGAAGCATAATCAGTCATTTTACTAACCTTATGTTGGTACTCGCCATGATTATCTAGCTTTAAGACATTTCTATAGTTCTCATCATCCATGACAATGATATAATCAAAACGGTTAAAATCTTCTTTAATAAATTTTCGAGATTTAGAAGTCAGATCAATATCAAATTTTATGGCCTCACTAATCATTCTTTTATCAGCATACTCACCTGCATGCAAACCACTTGTACCTGCTGAGTCGACATAATATCCCTTTGAGATATTATTATTCTGAAGAAGTTTTTTAAAGACGCCCTCTGCTGCAGGAGATCTACAAATATTACCTAAACAAACAAATAAGATTTTAGTCTGCATCATTTATTTTAACTCTCCAGCCTCTAGCATGGCCATCAAAGAGCTCAATATTCATTTTTTGAAGTTCATCTCTTAACTCATCAGCTCTTGCCCAGTCTTTTTGGGCCCTTGCCTGGTTTCTGCTTTCTACTAGTTTTTTTACTTCATTTTCATCGATGTCTTTTAGCCTAATGAGAATTTCATCTAACTTTTCTAAGAAAGATTGAGGATCTTCACTAAATAATGCAGACATATCACCATATTTTTTCATCCAAGCTAAAAAAATCTCAGATGCTTTTTTATGATGAACATTTTTCTTACCTTTATTTGCAAAACCTAGAGCATTAAATGCCCTTACACCTTCAAAAATAAAACTAATCATTTCTGCTGTATTAAAATCATCGTTGAGAGATTTTGATATTTTATGGTCAAGCTCAGATAGTGTTTTTTCAAAGTTCTTATCTAATTGTCCATTATCCTCTTGAACTTCAGTTATTGTTCTTTTTGCTAGGTCTAAAGAAGAATAGATACGACTCAATGCTGATATCGTCTGGGAAATTTTATCGTCAGTTACTGCTAATTTAGTTCTATAGTGAGCTGATAAAAATACATATTTTAAAATTTCTCCATGGTAATTTTCTACAAAATTTCTGCAGGTAATAACATTACCAAGAGATTTACTCATTTTTTCGGCACCAAAATTTATAAATTCATTATGAATCCAATAATTCACATACTTTTTGCAATTACATCCTTCACTTTGTGCAATTTCATTTTCATGATGGGGAAATTGTAGGTCTATTCCTCCACCATGAATATCTATCGTCTCACCTAAAATGGCCTTCACCATTGCAGAACATTCAATATGCCAGCCAGGACGACCTTTTCCCCAAGGAGAATCCCATGATGGTTCTCCAGGTTTAGCTGGTTTCCATAGTACAAAGTCAGCAGGATTAATCTTTCTAGGATCGACATCAACTCTTTGTCCTGCCTCTAATTGATCAAGCTTCTTTTTGGAAAGCTCTCCATATGTTTCAAAAGCATCTACTTTAAAAAAGACTTCTCCATCAACAACATAGGCTTTCTCATTTTTAAGAATTCCTTCAATCATTAAGATAATATCTTCAATATGATCAGAAACTTTAGGGTTATAATCATGTTTTTTTAAACCTAGAGAATTAAAATCTTTCTCAAACTCACGAATAAACCGCTCTGAAACTTCTGTGGTACTAACACCTTCATCATTGGCACGCTTAATAATTTTATCATCTACATCAGTATAGTTATATGCATACTCAACTGTATTTCCACATGCTTCTAACCAATTTCGAATCAAGTTAAACGTAATAGGACCTCTGAAGTTACCAATATGTAAAAAGTCATATACAGTAGGTCCACAAAGATACATTTTCACTTTATTTGGAGTAATAGGCTTAAACTCTTCTTTTTTACCTGAGAGAGTATTGTAGATAATTTGTGTCATAGGTTTTTCCTTATGAAGGATTTAAAAAATTTAGCTCATGAGTCAAGGTATACTTATCTTCAGCTCTACACTTGATAATGGTATACATCTCAATTTTATCATTCTCAATATTTATTTTATATTGTTTCTGAGCAATAATAGGTAGTGAATCATTTTGCCATTTTTCTTTCTTAAATTCATAGAAATGCACAAGCTTACTTTGCTCCAGTTCATCATTAGAAAGCACAAAAAGATCATCCCAATGAGAGTCTAAGACGAGATCTGTATATTTACGAGCAAATTTTACTTCATTTTCTTGTGCGAGGCATAATTCGCAATATGGCCTGTCAGATACAGCGCAAATACCTGCTGCTGGCCTATCAGGGTGATCAACACAAGTCTGTGATGAAAAAGCTGAATATTCTTCTTTTTGAATCTCTTGAATCGTAGCTTTCTTAGAATTAGTATCAACTAGTTTTTTAAGAAAATAAAGAATAGCTCCTAATAGTAAAAGAAGTATAACAGATAAAAAAATGATAAAACCGATTAAAATATTTTCCATTAAGCATCAAATTAAATGAATCGAATCAGGACAAATTTAATTGCTC
>CAYFHZ010000072.1:0-9725 GCA_964342535.1 uncultured Bacteriovoracaceae bacterium
CAAGTCAGAAGTGATAGAAACACCATCATATGTAGCTAAAAATATCTTACCTTCAAATTCAAAAACTTTTAATACCTCATCATCTTCAAAATTTATAGTCGAAGATATATTTGTAAAAGTATTTCCATTATCTGTAGAATAAGAAAAACCACTTGCTGTCCCTACAAGTAGGGTACCATCTGCTCCTACTTTAATATCCCATATTGTATTATTTCCTAGACCATCCACAGTTGTTTTAGTGCTAAAGCTAGCACCTCCATCTGTGGAAATTGCTAGTCCTGAATTAGTACCAACAAAGATATGACCACTATTATTTTCTGCAATTGTATAAACCGAATCTGATGGTAGTCCATTAGATGTACTATAAGTTGTAAAAGTATCTCCCCCATCAGAAGTAGCACTCATCCCCCCCATCGTTCCTCCAATATAGATTTTTCCAGATGGCCCAGAACTCACAAAATAAAGAAGATTACTTGCTAACCCATCGGCAGTTGTTTTATTGATAAAGCTTTGCCCTTTATCTTTTGAGATTGCTAGTCCACCAGTTGAAGTTACAATATAGACATAATTGTTATCATCCACATAGATATCTTTAATACCTTCAGCAGGTAATCCATTATTTGTGGTTTTACTCGTAAAACTAACACCTCCATCAGTGCTAATCGATACCCCAGAATTTGTTGCTAAATAAATAACACCAACAGAATCAATCGCAATCCCTCTTACTTCAATTCGTGATAGTCCATCTGTTGTCGTTCGGGTTTTAAAAGTTTCTCCCCCATCTTTAGAAATGGAAAGACCTGTCTCTGTTGCTATATAAATTGTTCCATCATCCGTGATTAAAATGTCAAAAATCTCAAATCCTGCAATTTCATCATAGTCATAAAAAGAGATAGGTGCTGAAATATAATCTGTACCAGGATAAATATCGATATCCTTTGAATCTCCAAGGTTATCGACAGATGCAATATCTTTTAAACTGAGTTGAATATTTTGAGATCCCAAACTTTTGATATATGTCGTTCCCACGCCATTAACGATATTCACAGTCCCAAGCCCTGTAATTGATGCATTACTAGTTAACGTAACTTCTCCACTGTAATTTGTATCAACTTCACCATTTTCATTTTTTACTTTAATTGTAACAAGAATATCCTCGCCAGATTTATTCGATGATACTGTCTCAATAAAAAATTTATTAAGAGTTGTTTGTGTGGATGAGCGGTCATCTAAAAAAACTTCCACATCACTTTTACAGGCTGATAGAAATAAAAAAAATATAACAAAATATCCCATGATTTATTATCGAATAAAAGTCTCATTAACTAAAACAATAAAAAAGCTTACGTAATTTAAGTATCTTGCAAGGCTCATTAAATAAACAATTTTTTAATACATAAATATTTTGCCATATATTCTAGCCAGTTTGTTGAACCATTCGAATATTGGCCATGTTTTTTTGAATTTGAATTTTCTTTATATGCTCTAAGAGTAATGATGTATCTATAAAGTAAAATTGGTTAATTTGATTACTAGAAGATCCAATCAACTTCACATTTTGGATTTCATAATCAGAAAAATATTCTTCAAGTTGTTGATGAAAGTGAACTGGATAATTTAAATGATTAATAACTCCATCTACTGAAACAGTTCCTGATGTTATACAATCATCTAGTTTTCTTATAGGAAGTAAACCTGCAAGTTGCCAGTATACAAGTAGGATTGGAAACTCTAACCATTTCAGTTCATGACTATTAGTTGACTCTAACTCATTTGTATCAAGACAAATAACATATCTTTTCATCGGAATTTTAAGCTTTCTCATCCGAGTCAAATAGATTATTTTCTCTTTGACTGAGCGATTTATTTTAGAGCTTCCATGAATCTCTAAACCTGGAATTCCCTTTGTGGCATACCCAAAAATCTTAATAACTTTCAATCCATGTGAAGTTTTGTAAATACCGTTAATCATTGTCTCCATACATATCCTCCAAATGGCTTTATACAAAATAAGTTCAGAATGTTTTTTTGCTAATCTATGAAAATAACAGAGGAAAGACTCAGTGCTTCATTTTAAAATAAACTGCTGAGTATCATAAAAGATAATTTGATTTGAATCCGTTTTTTCCAAAAGTAGTGAAGAACAACTACTAATCTCATGAGGAAGTTTATACTTTTTAAATATTGCAAGGTATATAACAAGAGCATTAAGTGATTTTAATTTCTTTATAAAATCATCTTTGTTTTCAAGTTTTTCTTGAATTAAACTTTTTTTATAACTATCTAGTAATGCTAGTTTTTTTAAACTTGGAAGATGTATTTCTTTAATTTCATTATAGTTTACTTGATGAAAAGCTCTTTTTAGTAGAAGAATTTGTGTGCCAGTAAGATACTTTAAAAAAAATTGACACTCATTTGTATGATTAATAGTTAATATCTTATTGTGATAAGTATGAGTTACTATACAACCAGCATTCTGAGACTTGAAAATTTTTTTCTGTTCTTGATTTTCGACGACAACACCTTCAATTTGATCAAAAAGTGGTTGAATCATCTTAGGACTCATTCTACTTTTAAAAAGAAAAATGACTATTACCATACCAACGAGTAGAAAAATGGTGATGATTTTTTTCATCATTACAACTCAAGTTTAGAAGAATGGATATCAAAGTGGCAATTTAGAACTTTATTCTGCAATAAAGACTGGTGAGCTATTTTTAATCTCATAGCTAGTTTTTCTTTTATTAAAAAACAACCTACTTCAACATCATTACAATATTTGTCTTTATTACCTTCACATTCATATTTTACAACAACACGTTTTGCACTTTGACAGAAGACCTTATTATTCTTAACAATAGCCCTTGTTAGGTAAGGATTATCAGCTTCTTTTTTTGCGCAAAATTCACGTACATCGATTATTTTTTTCATGCAATCAAGTTCATATACAGATTTTTTCTCGATTAAGGGATATTCTTTCCCAAGCATATCAAAACAAACTTGTTTCCATGCATAGCTGTTTTCTTGAGTGATATAATGATCATCTTTAAGAATACCCGCCTCCAGAATAGAAACGGGTATAAATAATAGTAAAATTCTTACATAGTTAACCAGGAAATAAACCTCTTAACTTCATGGCCGCTTCTAATTTCGCCAATGCAGCAACCATCGCAGCTGTTTTCATATCACATTTATAATGTTCTGCTTTTTGAACAACCTCATGGAAAGCTTTATGAAGAATATTATGAAGTGTTTTGTTAATTTGATCTTCATCCCAAAAGAAATGTGCAAGACCTTGTACCCACTCAAAATAAGAAACAATAACCCCACCAGCATTACATAAGATATCTGGAATAATAAAAGTTCCTTTATCTGAAAGATACTTAACGGCCTCTTTTGTTAGCGGGCCATTTGCTCCCTCTGCAATTAATTTAGCTTTCACATTTTTCATATTGTCTTTTGTAACAACTGAATCAATTGCTGCAGGGATAAGTATATCCACATCAAGAGCAAGTAGTTCTTCATTTGTAATTTTTTTAACACCTTCTCTTTCATATTGATCAAGAGTATGTCTATGTTTAACAAAATCAATAATATCTAAAACGTTTAAGCCTTTTTCATCGTAAAGAGCACATGTATAGTCTGATACAGACACAATTTTAGCTCCTTGCTCAGCAAGATCAACTGCAGCGGGCATACCAACTTTACCAAAACCATGAATAGCAACACTCGTATCTCTTCCAATTTTTTTATCCATTTTTTCATAAGCAAAGTTCACACAATAAGCAACACCTTTACCTGTTGCAGCTTCTCTTCCAAGTGAACCACCTACAGAGATAGGTTTACCCGTTACAACACCATGAGAAGCATAACCATGTATTTGAGAATAAGTATCCATAAACCAGGCCATAGTTTGTCTATCTGTTCCAATATCTGGAGCTGGAATATCTTTATCTGGCCCAACGAAAGGACCAATTTCCATAGCATATCTTCTTGTGAGCGCTTGAAGTTCCTGTCTTGATAAATCATTAGGATTAACCTTTACCCCTCCTTTCGCTCCACCTAGTGGTAAACCGACAAGAGCACATTTAAAAGTCATAAGCATAGCAAGTGCTGTTGTTTCTGATAAATCAACATGAGGATGAAAACGAATCCCACCTTTACCTGGGCCTAGGGTCATATTGTGCTGAACTCTATAACCTTCAAAAGTTTTAACCGTTCCATCATCTAACCTAACTGGAATAGAAACTTGAATTGCTCTTTTTGGATATCGTAATCTTTCAACAATATTTGGGTCTGCCCCCATAACTTCTTTTGCTTCTTCTAATTGAGCAAGTGCATCAATATAAAGAGGACTGTGATACAAAGCCATAAAAACTCCATTTTTTTTAAAGTAAATAATTAAAATTATTTTACAGAATTTTATAGTCTTGGGAACCGAAATCGTTTAGAAAAATAAATTAAAAACCGATATTATATCTTAATTGTAGGATATTATCTTCAACTGCAACTTCGTCATCTAGTGCTAGTTGCTCATCGAAATACTTTGAGTGAGTTGCTCGTAAAACAATATTATGCACAATAGGTTGATCAATTACGGCAAGTACTCTGTCATCATCAATATAATAATTAACAAATGTTTTAGTTCCAGTAGCTTTGATTGTTTTCTCAATATTCAGTTCTTGGTTACCATTAGCACCAACCCAAGCTCTGGCATAAAAATATTTTGATTTCATGGTAAATTTCATCATACCGATTTCAACTCTTGGTTGAAAACCAAATCTAATTTCATCTCGTCCAATTTTAACAGTTTTTTCCTTGTGACTTTGTTTTTGTCTTTTGGTTTTTTCGCTTTCGACAATAACCTTATTATGCAGCTCAACAGACTTAATTGCATCAATTTCATCATTGGTACTCCAACTATTCACTGTACTTTGTAAACTTGAATTTGTAGATCTTTCAACGTCTTTTGAAATAAACCTTAGATAGTTACGATTTAAAAATGTTTGCTTTTCCTCATCTGTGGGAAGGTCTATAACACCAGTATTTTCTAATCCATAGTCTTGGGCATATTGTTCTTGTTGCATCCAAAAGGTAAGTTTTGTTCTGGCTTCTCGAAAATCAGCTTCATGCTTCTCATGAAACTCTTCCATGAAGTTCTTTTCTACAATTATCGGAACGACAATTTCATCATCATCTGGGACAAAATTAGCTGGAGAACGTCCTACTTTGGCCATACATGGGCTAATCAATTTGCATAAACATATGACACTTAGATAGACATGAATGTTTTTTATACAATTTTTCAAATATTCCCCTTTAAAATCTATTTAAATTCAATAAGTTAGAGTAATTAAATAGGTTTCTTACCTTTATTGAAGCAAACACTATGCCAAAAACATGTGCACCGTGTAAAAAACTCATACTATGGCCACTTTTCTATAGAATTAAGGTATTCTTAAAGAATAAATTTTTTGAAAGGATTTTTAATGAAAAGATTAATTTCACTAGTTGTGCTACTTGGTAGCTTTTCAGTTTGTGCTAAATCAAATTCCCTTCCCGATAGATCAGATATTCACTTAAGCGAAGCTGATAGAGAAAGAGCAATTAATTTTGTTTATACTATTCGATCTACTAATGAATTTGATCATGATGATTATAGAGAAATATTAGAGAAAAGAGATGGAATCAAGGATATGTTTCTTCATAGAGTATTAGCGCGTGTTAGAAAATATAATGGTCGTGTTTCTGCGGCCCTTAATCCTTTAATGCTTGATCTAAAAGGATCAATTGAAATAATCAAGGAAGAAGCTGATGATGAACAAACTGTTTATAAAACAGTGATCGATATTGATGGTGATAGAATTATCCATGGCCCATATTTTTTTGCTTCTCTAGGTACTTTATCTTTTGGTTTATATAATGAAGATGGTAATCCTTTAAAACTAGAAAAAGCTCAAAGCGATAGACAAATCAAATCTTATGTAAGTTTTGGTCCAAAAGATAAAACCGCATATATTTTAGAAGGTGAAACTGACTACAGAGCAAGAATTAATACAATTCAAAGAGCAAATACTAATTGGTTATCAAATAGAAATCACCGAGGGACTCTTCCTATTACGGGTCCATATGTTGCAAAAATTGAATTCAATTACAGAAGAATCTTAAATATAACACTATATGAAATCCTTCCTGATGGAAAAATTAAAAATGCAGGAACAATCAACACAGAACTAGGCAGAATTAATTATATAAATTAAACAAAGGAGGCACTTAGCCTCCTTTTTTTTTAAAACTTTATAGCGACTGCAACCCCAGCAAAGGTACCAGCATCAAATCCAAAACCAGCTTTTAGTGTTTCAATTTCATTAGGACTAAGCTTTACTGCAGGAAGTTCACCCTCCGTAAAAAAAGTTTAGAACTGATCAAAACTAGATGATTGAGCAATTTTTTTCATGATGTTCATATGCGGAACGAGTCCTTTAAACTGATTATATTGTTCTACTTTTTGAATCGTACTAATAAACGCCGATTCTGAATTTAAATTGTGATAAAGGTCAGCAATGTAATTATTAAACTCTCGACTACTGATTTCCATAGATTCTCCCCCTGAATAGAGATTTTAAATATCATAGCGGTGAAATGGGACATCATTAAACTCAAAATTAGTTTATAAAATTATTTTAAATACTTAGAGTGGAATAGAATATTTCTCTATTTTGTAAAAAGAATATCATTGCCAATAAGAAAACACAGCTTAAGTGAATTAAGGAAAATTCACTTAAGCAATATATGCAGAATAACTAGCTATTCCAACAAATAAAGTAATTACAAATACAGCAGTTAAAGAAGCCTTGAGGAAGTAAAACCTTTTAGCCTTTGCAATTTCTTTATTCTTTGGAAGTGATATCATTAAGAAGAAAAATGCTGATAAAAATGGAAATATAAATCCATAGTGTCCTTGAACTGAAAAGATAATTTCTGAAAAAGCACCTCCAATAATAAAAGCACATAAGATTTTTATTCTCAATAATGTCTTTTTGAACTCAAGGGTGTCTGCTTGAGTTTTTCTGTGAAAAAAACGATATAAATGAACACCTACATCTGTTGATAGCCCAGTCATATGAGTTGGCTTTAAAAAACCTCCGGTAGCAAGAGATGCAGATGAGTTCTGAACTCCACAACAAAAAGATAAAAGAAAAAGCATTAAAATATGTGACGCTTCAATCACCGACTCACTTTTATAAAACAAATCGAGCTCTGATAAAATAAGTACTAAACCAAAGAACAAAAACTTCACAAACATTACAGTTGAGTAGTCAGAGTGCCCTGTCACTTCTTTTCTGTATTTAATAAAATAACCAGATAAACCAGCTCCCAAAATAAAAGAAATAAGAACGGTTACAAAAGTCGCAAATATTATAGGATCTAACCTTGCAATACCAACTCCAGTCATAGAACTCGTTCCGGTAACATGAGATACGAAAAAACCGCCGGCAATATGATAGGCTCCAACATTAATATAACCAGCTTGAAAAGGTGCTAGAAACCATAAAAAATGTTTATATCTAGATGAAAAGGATTCTTTATCAAGTTCAATCATTTAAGCTCCAATAAAATTAATGTTGTTAATTCAAAAGAAAACATTATTGAATATATACTAGAACTGATATAGATCATACTTTTTGAGTGAGATTTCACAAACAATTGACATTCTACAAACATTTGTTTGCAAAGAACTAAAAGTTATCTTAAGAAATTTTAGGTTTGGAAACCATAATATTTTCAATGGCATCTAAGATTTTAACTTGTACATCGATAGTATCATCAAGCTCTGCATGTTCTTCATGTCTTAAAAAATTACTGACAAGAGTTTTTTCATAGTTTGCAGCATAATTAGGTTCATCATTTAAAAATGAATAGGGGCCTTGTGCCATAAAGTTTAGATTCTGTGTAACATTTTGGGGAATAAGATCATTATTCATTCCTACTGAGTCTAATGTCACTAAAAGATCAATTTTTCTAAAACCATGCTCAATTGTATTAAGTTGATTGGCAATATCGACAATACCATCACCACCAAAACTATGCCCAACAAGGATGAGTGGCTGATTTGGTTCTCGTTTTTTTATATCCTCTATTATTTCGTCTACATCGTCCCAACTATAATGTTTTGCCCCTTCAATTGATTTGGCCATATCCCTAATACCATCGTAATTTCCCTTGACTGAACTGGCCCCAAACCAATCAAAACCACTTACAAAATAAATTCCGGGCTCTTTGAGATCACCAAATTTTTGTTTATGAATTTTTATGGCCTTTTCAGCAGCGGAAAGTTTCGTTTTAAGCTCTTTTGATTTTTCTGATAACTCAGCTTTATCATTATATTGAGCTTGAGATTTTGTAGAAACTTTAGGTTCATTAGTTTCAAGCACCACTGATTTAGTCTCTGGAATTTTTGTATTATTTGTATAAACGAGGGCTGGGTTAACACTTATTCGGCTCATACCCTATTCTAGCAAATGCAACCAGCTCAACTCAAGGTAGGTAAACTTCTCACATTACTCTTCTAATGGAACAAAAATAAACTTAACCTTTCCATCTCTTGTCGCACAATACAGGCTATAACGATATATATCACCATCTTTAAGAGATGGATTCAGAGATTTACAACCATCAGGTATATTCACGTTAAACTTGATTGGAGCAGTCAGTTCATTCCCATCAGCTTTAATAATATAGATATTTTTTGTCGCAACTTGAGTTGCATCTACAAATAGAGCTGGAAAACTTTTGTTATCCCCCTTAAGAACAATTGGAAAATGTTGTTCCCTAAAAAGAGTTCCCGATAAAAAGCTAGAGATATGGGCTGGAAAAGATAAAGTTTTCTGTTCATTACCTTGTACAATTTGAGCAAAAATTTTACTTGGAGTTTGAAAAAACTTGAACACTGAATCATCGCTCACATAAGTCTTAATAGGATACTCTAAAGTATCAGTTATTGCAGTTTGAGTAACTGATGTTTCCTCAATACTCTCGTTTCTATCTATCGTGAATTGCTCCCAGTTCAAAGACGACATTTTTTCAAATCCACTTATTGTTGATAAAAGATTATTCTCATACAAAGAATTTTGTCTCAGATCAATGGCCCTATCTATAATATAATTAGACATCGTAATTGAGCTGTCTAATTTTCTGACTTCCCATTTTGCAGGAATTAATGAGGTCACTTCAAGATAATAATTTTTAGAGAACTTTCTCTCATTCTCATGAGATAAAAGAACTTTAAAACGTCCATTCGTGATATCTTCAAAACTTTGTTTCTCAAAAGTAATTGTAAAAATTTGTTCATTCGCTCTAAAATTTATTTTTTTCTTTAAATCATCTACAAAGCTGTTATTGTTTAAAGTTCTGGTAATCAGAACCCCTTTATCATTTTCTATTTTCGGTTCATAAAAATATACACGAGAAGAAAAAACTCTCTTTCGAAGTCTTGCAAATGGATTTGGATTTCTGTCTGCTTCAGGCAGTTCTGAATAGTATCCAAGATAAACAGGAACAAGAATCTTTCCAAAGTCACCATAAGGCATAGGCATAAGAGAAAAATCACTTAAATCATTAAGAATAATCACTGTTTATATAGTTTTCTGCGATGAGCTTGTCGTTGCTCGAAACAGTTCCCCCAAGGAAAGCTCACGATTATGATGACCCATCAGCTCGAAAGA
>CAYFHZ010000073.1:0-9682 GCA_964342535.1 uncultured Bacteriovoracaceae bacterium
CAAAAGATTACTTAAAAAAAGGTTTTGAAGAGATAAATAACAAAGAAACATCGGCACATAATCTTGCATATTCAATAGAAAGATTCTATAGTGCAATCTCTTGGAGCAAATTCTTTGATAAAGGAGAAACATTATTAACCTTAAAAAGTTCACAAATAAGAGATTCTTGTTTAAATAAAATAGCTGAAGCAGAAGAACGATACCAATACGTTAAGCTCATTACTCCTTTTTCATTAGAGTCTACAAGAAAAGAATTAGATTACGCATATAATCACATGGAAAAAGGAGACAATGAACTATGTTTATTTAAAGCAAGCAAAGCAAAAGCAGAACTAGATGTTACATTAAGCTCAATGAATATAAGAGAAGAAAAACTTGGTGAACTAATAAATGAAAAACTAAATGCCACAGAAGAACAAATAATTCAAGAGACCAATAAAGGTAGATTTCCCATATTAGGATATAGCTAAAGAATATAACGCAATAAGTTGACTATATCAGTCTTTGTCTAATGTATACTGTCATATGACTCGATAAGTAAAATATGAATCGTAAGGTTGGATTGATATTTCTTTTGAGTGTGGTCGTTATAGGTGTTTTTCTTTATTTCGGTGGAAAAAATAATGATGTCTTTAATGAATACTTGCTCGAAAGTAAAAATGCCGAGGATCAGTCTAGTTATCCTCATGACAAAGAAAGGAATCCGGCCAGTAACAGAGGTGATCTCAAAGCAGATGCTCCACAATTTTCTAAAAGAGATGAATCCCCAAGTATAAAAAAACGAAATTACGTGGAAAGAGAAAAACTTCCAAGGCCATATATCCCAAAGACACAAAAAATGAAATTACCTTCTCGAAGTATAATTTCAAGCGATCATACAATAGAATATGAAGAAAAGTCATATTCACTTGTAGAGAATCTATTTGCAATACCAAAATCTGGTTATATTCCTCAAAGTTATAAGATTATTCAAGAATTAGGAGGTGTATATATTGTAGAAATTCCTGAAGGTGAGTATCCACCAGAAGATGCATTAAGAACGGTAAGTATTGATGGTACAAATAGATATGGAGTCGTTACTGGTTTACTCACTGTAAAATTTCAATCAGCAGAATCATTTTTAGGAGCTCAACTTATTGATGATCTTTCAATTAAAATTGGAATAGATTTGTCACTAGAAACCCGCTATGAAAGGACATTAGCGAATATTTTCATAGGGTTCTATTATTTCGATAATTATGATGCCTGTGTTCTAGCATATAATTATTTGAACGATCACAAAGAAGAATACTCTTTATCAAGAATCAAAATAGAAATTATTGAATATCAAAGATCTGCAAATTGAAAAAAAATTAATGCCTTTTTTATAGGGCATTTTATTCAGATTTATTAAGATTGTTCCGATAAAGCTGTGTCGTCATGATGTGATTACATGCGCTTATAAGTCTCTAGAATTATTTTAAATTTGAGGGCAGTTTGGCGTTAAAATAGATAGATATTTTATGGCATTTTTGGAGGGTGATTGCACTTATTACTATTAGCTTTTTTTTCATTGTTTGTGAGTTGTGCAGAAGAATCTGTTTCATCCTCTTTGGTAGAAGATACTCCCTATTCACCAACCTCTGCAGTAATATACAACGGTGATATAAATGTAAATCATTATAAGTCGTCTCAAGTTGAAACGATTGATGGTACAGACTTCTTTTCCCAGGATGTGAGTTCTGGATATGTGTTTATGCTTTCAAATAAACCTACTGGTGTTAGTGTTGATACTTCAACAGGTACAATTTCAATAACGACTTCATCTCTTTCAGCAGGTCTTTATGAAAATATTGAAATAAAGGCCATAGGCACATCAACTCTTTCAAAAACATTTTCTATTGCAGTGAATACTGACCCTTTATTCCAATATGCATGGCATCTTGAGAATACTGGACAGACAAGTTTTGCTATGTTCTCAGTTGATACAGGTGAAGATTTAAATTTAGTAGATGTACACTCTCAGGGTATTACTGGTGACGGTGTTAAAATTGCTATCAGTGATGTTGGTGTAGAAATTAATCATGATGACCTGTATGAAAATGGCTTAACAGGTGAACACAGGGATTACTCTTTAAATAGTCCTTATGTTGGAGATCCTACTCCAACATCAGCTCATGGAACTGCTGTTACAGGAATCGTAAGTGCAGTTGGGTGGAATAATATGGGATCTCGAGGAGTCGCACCAGGAAGTCAGTTTGCAGGCTTTCAATTTTTAAACAGTCTTCAATCTACAACAATTCTTGTTCATCAGTCCAGTGGTAGTTTTAATATTTTTAATTTCAGTTATGGTGATGCTATTTTTGAAGATACCATAAGTGATGCTGATTATGTTGATCATCTTAAAGACCAAGTTTTAAATAATAACAAAATTTTTGTAAAAGCAGCAGGGAACGAATTTTTATCTAGTTTAGGAAAAGTATGTGCACCACATAATGCGAATTTCCCTTATGAGAATGAATCTCCTTATTTGATTGTAGTAGGAGCTTTGGCAGGAGCAAGTACAGATAATTCTAATAAAACAGCTATTAAAGCAACTTATTCGAATACCGGTTCTAATTTGTGGGTATCTGCCCCTGGGGGAGAGTATGGCTATTATGACCCGGCGATTATAACAACTGATTTACCTACATGCTTTAAGGGCTATTCAAAAGCAGTTAGTGGTCTTTATAATGACTTTGAGTATGGACATGATTTAAATACCGAATGTCATTATACATCCACTATGAATGGAACGAGTTCTGCGGCACCTATGGTAACAGGTGTAATTGCCTTAATGCTAGAAGCAAATAGTTCCTTAACTCAAAGAGAAGTTAAAGATATTCTAGCTAAAACAGCTGTCAAAGTTAATCCCAATCATGATGACAATATTTTTGGTACCGCCCACCCAAGTAACCAGATCTCTGATTGTACTTCGATGAATCTGACCAGTTATGAATATGAGTTGGGGTGGAAACAAAATGGAGCTAATTATTGGTATAATAATTTTTATGGCTTTGGAATGGTAGATGCCTTAGCTGCCGTAAATTTGGCAAAAACCTATACATCTGGAACGATGGGTACATTAGTTGAAAAAAATCCTAATTTTACTATTTCTAGATTCACTAAATCCCCAGGATCCTCCATTCCAGATGCAAGTGCAACTGGAGTGTCTGATAGTTTATCTGTAGACTCTTCTGATAATTTAATTGTTGAATCAGTTCAAGTAAAAGTAAATATTACTCATACTCAGTCTGGACAAGTCGGTGTTGAACTAACATCACCATCAGGAATGAAGAGTATCCTAATGAATATTAATAACAGTTTTCTTCTTTATGATAGTGACGATGATGGAACAGCTGATGGTGATCAGAATTTGAATATTGTCCTCACATCCCATGCTTTCTATGGTGAAGATGCTGAAGGAGTGTGGACTCTTAAAGTCATAGACGGAAGGTCGGGTAATACTGGAACTTTAAATTCTTGGAAGTTAAATTTATTAGGTCATTAATTTGAGTTTGAATAATTATAGTAATAAGATATTTTTATGATTTATTATGTTCTCGTTTTTATACAAGTTCTCTTTGGAATAAATTTTCCAGCAAGTAAGATTATTGTTAATCAAATGGATCCTGTTCTATGGAGTAATCTACGCTTTTTCATTGCTGGTCTTTTTATGCTTTTTTTTACTCTTCTCGCAAGAAGAAAACATCCTAAAGTAGACAAGTCTTTTATCATTAATGTTACAGTTTTATCAATTCTTGGTATGGCCCTTGGACAAGGACTTTTTTTAATTGGACTCAAATATACAACCTCTATTAATTCGGCCATCTTAATTACTTGTATTCCTATTTTAACTTTGTTTTTTGTAGTCATCTCTGGACATGAGAAACTCACTTGGAATAGATTTCTAGGTTTTCTTTTATCGTTTGGCGGCGTAATTCTTATGCGGGATCTCTCCCAGTTTTCTTTAGGAAATCAGACATTAATTGGTGATGCCTTAGTTTTTGCAGCAGCAGGATGCTTCGGCGCTTATCTCACATTTGGAAAGAAATTTTTTATGAAGACTGATAATATGTGGGCGACTACTTATATGTTTATTATTTCAGGAATTGTTATGGGTCTTTTTAATATAGGTAAGTTTTCTCAAATTCAAACTATTGACTATACTCCCATTTTTGTATCAAGCGGACTTTATTCAATTTTAGGTGCGACTTTACTAACTTATTTTTTAAATAATTGGGCCCTTAAAAGAGCTCCCTCAGGTAATGTTGCTATCTTTATATACTTACAACCCATAGTCGCTGGCATTGTTGGTTGGTGGTTTTTAGGAGAAGTTGTATCCTTTAGAACGCTTATGTGTTCTGTACTTATTATGTGTGGGTTACTATTTAGCACTTATAAAAAGAAGCCTATAAAAAACCCTTAAAGGGAAATCCGACTGAAAGTCCCCAGGTTGTTGCTTGAAATTCATCTTTACCCCAACTTATAAGATTGAGTTCCCAGAAATAATTTTTTCCCCATCTTAGCCATACATTTTCATAATCAATGGTTTCAGATGTACTTACAAAAAAACCTCCAGAGATGATATAGTTTGGAATATCGAAAGCATGTCTATACATAAATTCTAAGCCTTGTGGAAAAATAGCTTCACTTATTTGAGAAGAATCTTTATCAAATTGAAAATAGAGATATTGAACTCCAAGTAATGTTGTCATGTAAAAACGATTATCTAGTGAAAAACCAAAGTCTGATCCTAGGTACATCCCAGCGTTATCAAAAACAGACTCTTGAAACATGGCCGCATTAAAACCTCTAATAGATGTAGTTTCAGAGATCTTGTAGTTTGCATAAAGAAAAAGTGCAGGGGCTATATCTACTTTCTTTTGTTTTATAACTTCTTGATCTTTTAGAATTTTTGTATGTAAAGAATAAGGACCGAAACCATATGCAGTAAAGAGACGGTGTAGCCTTTTAGGTATTTTTGCAAAAATTTCAAGTGTCTTAATCTTTTTGGTCTTAATATTTAGAACTTCGACTTTTATTGGAAGATTATTCAAGAATGCACTGTAGTATGGCGGATCTTGTGCATTTAGAACTTTTAGATCTGGACTTATCCAACTGACCTCTAGCATAGGTTTTTCTTTACCAAAATTTCCTATTCTTCTCGTTATACAGCCAATTGATAAGTATTCATTTTCTATACCTTTAATTTCAATTTGATTTCGTGAACAAGTGTAGTCAACTAAAAGAGTATTTTTTTTTCTAGGTTTGATTTCAATAGAAATTTCAGCAACTTTTTTTTCTTGGTCAGTTATAACAATAGGTTTTTGTTCATATAAACTATAATAAAGTTCAGCGTATGAATAATTTTGGCTTTCTTGAAAATTATAACTTCTTTCTTTGTAATTTATTGTCTTATGAAATTTTGTTTTTTTTATTCGAATCTTAACCCTTACTCTTGGTACGAGTAAAGTTTCATTAAATCGTATCCATTCTAATGATTGAGAGTCGACAATTGATTTTATATTATCATTAGCATATTTTTTAATGATAATTTTATAGTCTTGTGGTTTAAAATCAATTCTTGTTTCACCAATAGGAGAGTGAATAAGGTCAATTGCTAAACCATTAAAGCTGTAAAATAATAATAGAATGACTTTAAATAGCTTTAACACAAATCTGCATCCAGAAGTTACCTAGGTCTGATCTAAAGGGAACGAGTAAGACAGGGATCTTAGAATTAGGGTAAATTTTATGGCCTCTTCCCCTAAGTACAGATGGTATTGCCCTATCTAAGCTATAACCTCTTTGATTAAGAACGGCTTTTGTTTGACCAAATATAATATTTATAATCTCTGCTGCTCCATCTTGGTTATTAATATCAATTTCACCTACACTTTCTTCAAGCATTTTACTTACTACGGTTTTATAGACATCGTTGTTAAATGTAATGGCTATAGATCCTTTAAAATAGGGAGATGAAATGGCCAAAGTACCCGATATATCGACTTCTAAAGTTTCACTACCAAGTAAGTATGGTTTTTGCGCTTGAATATTACTAACTCCACAAAGCCCATTTAATGTTTTCATTGAAGAATCAATAAATGGATTTATAAAATCAACATCTAATTTGAATTTTTTCTTTTTTGGATCAATTTCAGATAATTCTAAAAGCTTAGTCGATATATTTTGGTAATCTTGAGGTTTTTGCATATATTCTAGCATTTTAATTCCTCGAGATTGATTTTTAGATTCTTCAATTTTATCAGTATAAATAAGTATTGGTGATAAGGCATTAGGACCTGTTTCTCTAATGGCATTTATGAGTTGTAATCCACTTATTTTAGGAACATTAAATTCAGCAAGAACCACATCAAATTTTTGATTTCTCGTTTTTTGGTAGGCCTGCACACCATCTGCGGCAGGGATAACAATCATTTGGGTAAGATCTTCTAATTCATTGACAAGATGAATCCTTAGCTCTTCATCAGGCTCAACAATAAGTAAGTACTTTCTACTCATATATCCTCAATTTATAAAATATATAATAAGTATAACTATATAACTTCAACTTTGTAGATTAATTTTTGACCCGGAAAAATAGTTGTTTTAATATTATTAATTTTCTTCAGGTCATGAATTGATAAATCTGTTTCATCAGCTATTTTTCCTAAAAAATCACCTTTTGAAACCGTATAATAGTAGATTTTATGCTTAGGCACAGTGAGGTTTTGACCAATATATATATTAGAATTCTTCATAGAGTTGAGATGTTTTAAATTTGAAGTTGTTGTTTTAAATAGTTTTGCTATTTCACTTAAATTATCTCCACGTTTTACTTTATAATTGGTTACTATATGAGAATGAGAATGAATAGGAAGGTCTAATTTTTGTCCAATATAGATAGTGCTACCAGAAATATTATTTAATTTTCTTAATGCTTTAGGTGTTGTGTTGTACCTCTTGGCAATAGAGTATAAAGATTCATTTTTTCTTACTCTATGTTGTTGGTTATCTTGCTGAATTTTTTCAATAATTTTATTTGATTTTGCAGGCTTAGATGCTAAATAATCATTAATGAGCTCTTGGTGATTTGTTTGAGAATCGGGAATAAATATTTCAAATCCTTTTTTTCCAAAAGTTGGTATATATCGGCCTTTTATGTCGTGATTAAGGGCCAAAAGTACTTCTTTTTTATGGCCTGTTATTTTTGCTAATTTTTGAATTGTCATACTACTTTTAATTGTAATACTTTTCGTATTTACAAAAAACGGATGTTTAGGTTTCTTTATTGTAACATTATATTTTTTTGTATTTTCAAGAATTGTTTTTATTGCAAGTACTTTAGGTACATAATGTCTTGTTTCTTTAGGGAGAATTTTTCTTTTACTAAGCTCGTAATACTCTCGAGTATTCGCACCTCGAATTCTTCTAATCACTCCGTATTCTCCTGCATTATATGCAGCTAAAGCCAGTTCCCAAGAACCAAAAATATTGTAAAGGTCTTGAAAAAAAAGTGCTGCAGCTTGAGTTGATTTATATATATTTTTTCTTTCATCTATATAAGCATTAACTTTTAGCCCATAACGTTTTGCAGTGGATTTAATAAATTGCCAGGGCCCTACTGCACTTGCATGTGACTTGGCATGATTGTAATAACCACTCTCTACCATACCGACATAGTAGAGCTCTTTAGGTAGTCCATACTTATTAAAAATATCTTCTATTATCGGTCTATACTTTTCACCATTGGCGACAAATCTCTCTAATCTATCTTTGTGTTTGAAACCATAGTAATTGATCCAGAAATCCACTTTAGAGTTTTTTACCGGTCGTAAAAACTCATCACTTGCTTCTGTTATTTTTTCATTATTTATAGCATTTTTCAATTGTTGATCTTGAGTTTCTTGAGTGAAATTATTTATATATTCTGTAGGTTTTAGTTTTACAGGTGTTTGTGTTATGGACCCTCTATTTCTGGGATGACTTGGAACAATATGTGAGCAAGAAGACACGATACTAGATAAAACTGCGAGCGAAGATAACTTGTAGATTTTTTTCATTTATACCTCATTAGAATATATAATTATTTTATCGCTTTTCAGTATTGATATTAATGCGGAACATTTCTCCTTATTTGTGAATTAAAATGCTCAGGTTATAGACGATGAATAAAAGCCCTGTTTATAATAGGTTGATAGGGAGATTTTTATGATTCGTTTTTTGGTATTTTCATTTCTTATTTCTTGTTCTGCTCCAAATATTTATCAGTCGAGCATTCAAACAAATAATCCAAAAAGCCAATATGAGGCCTATGCAAAAAAATATATGATTTCGACTCAGGGAATGGCCACTTCACGAGCAGCGATGAAAATATTTGAACTTGGTGGAAACATAATTGATGCTGCCGTTGCAGCTAGTTTTGTTATATCAGTAGAACGTCCTCATTCCACAGGCCTTGGAGGTGGAGGCTTTTTAATATTTTATAATTCCAAGATTAATAAACGAATAGCGTTTGATTTTAGAGAAATGGCCCCGTTACTTAGTGATTCTAAAATGTATCTTGATAAAAATGGTAAACAACTAAAAGAGAAGTCCCAAACAGGTGCATTGTCTAGTGGTGTACCTGGACTTGTTGCAGGTTTGTATATGATCCACAAAGAACATGGGAAATTGGATTGGAAAAAGCTACTTGAACCTGCAATACATTTGGCCAGAGAAGGTATGGAGATTTATCCAGCACTTGAAAAAGCATTAAACTATAAAGCTAAAGATTTATGTCAGTATAAGGCGTCAGCTGAAATATTTTTAAATAAAGATTGTGCTCCCAAAAAAACTGGAGATATTTTATTTCAAAAAGATCTTGCTCATACTTTAGAGCTAATAGCTAATTATGGTTCTGCTGTATTCTATAAGGGAGAAGTGGCAAAAAAAATTGTAGCTTCACAAAAAAAATATTCTGGCCGAATTAGTATGAAGGATATGAATTCTTATACCGTCAAAAAACGTAACCCTATTGAAGGGGAATATAAGGGGTATAAAATCATTTCGATGCCTCCTCCAAGTTCAGGAGGTGCTCATATTATTCAAATCTTAAATATTTTAGAAAACTTTGATTTACAAAAATACCCAGCTCAAAGTGCAGAAAATATTCATTTAGTTGCATCGGCCATGCAAGCTGCTTTTGTAGACCGTGCTCGTTTTATGGGGGATAGTGATTTTAAAAGTTTCCCTTTAGCTCAGATTATAAGTAAAAATTATGCAAAGAAAATTGCTAATCAAATTGATACAAAAAAGGCGATGCCATCCACACATTATAAACTTGACGATGAAACTCTTATCAATGAACCAGATCATACTACTCATTTTACGATTGCTGATTCTGAAGGAAATATAGTGACTTCTACTCAAACTATTAATGGTTGGTTTGGATCATCTGTTGTGGCCGCAGGAACCGGAATTGTGATGAATAATGAAATGGATGATTTTGCAAGTCATATTGGCGGAAGTAATCTATTTGGTGCTGTTGGGGGAAAAAATAATTTAGTAGAACCAATAAAACGGCCCCTAAGTTCAATGAGTCCTACAATTGTACTAGATTCTAAAGATAAACCATTATTGGCCTTGGGGACCCCTAGTGGGACTAGAATCTTAACATGTG
>CAYFHZ010000074.1:0-9678 GCA_964342535.1 uncultured Bacteriovoracaceae bacterium
AATTTTGGCAAGGTAGACCTAATCGTTTGCATGATCGATTTCTTTATCAATGGAATCAAGAGTGGAAAGTCTCTCGCCTCTCTCCTTAATGGGAATTATAGACTTCATATAGAAACAAAAATTCTTTAGTAAAAATGTTCAATTTCTTGAGAAAATTGTTGTAGCTCCCCAGCTTGAAATTTTTTATGAACTTCCGGTAAGTGTGCAATATGAGTATCTTCTGCCTTAAGGTGTGACTCTGTTTCAGAAGTTGATAATTTTCTATAAAACCCTTTATAAAACTTTTCATCGACTGAATCTTCTAAAGCTTGAATACAATAGATTGTCTCAAATTTTGCAGAGTAAGTACCTGACAAAAACAAACAAACAAACAATATTAAGCTAATCGTTCTAGATAACATGTATATTTATCGACAAGTATGCTTACAAAACTAAATTTAAATGACTTTTTTAGTAAAAAAAAGCCCTGAATTTTCAGGGCCAAACATTATAATATTTGTTTAATTTATTATTTCTTAGGCGCTTCTTCTGCAACTGGGTTAATTTTCTTTAACTCAACTTCAAAAACAAGCGTAGAACCACCTGGAATCTTAGGAGGAGCACCAGCATCTCCGTAACCAAGTGCAGGAGGAATGACAAGTCTTACTTTCCCACCTTCTTTAACAAGTTGAAGTCCTTCAGTCCACCCCTTAATAACTCTATTAAGTGGAAAGCTCACTGTTTTTCCTCTATCGACTGATGAATCAAAAACCTCACCATTAGTTAAAGTACCATGATAATGAACTTCAACTGTATCAGTATCTTTTGGCGTAGCTCCTGAACCTTCAGCAAGAATTTCGTAAACAAGACCTGATTCAGTCTTCTTTGCATTTTTATTCTTCTTTAAATAATCTTCAATATACTTAGAACCAGCCTCTTTTTCTTTCTTAGAAACAGCTTCCATTCTTGCTTTAAACATTTGTTGAATCTTTGGTTGATAGATTTGCATTTCAACTTCAGGCTTATCAGCTTTAGCTGCAGCTACAACACCTTTGTATAAGGCAGAAAGTTCATGATCGTTCAAATTTAATCTTTGAAGATTTGAACCCAGCATAAATCCCATCGCATAAAAAGTTTTATCATCTTCTGTTTTAAGTTGGATATTGGCCGAACTCCCACCTTTATCCTGACATGAAACAAGAAGTGAAACCAACATAAAAAAACCAATCATTGTCTTCATTTAAATTCCTTCTTAAAAATTAATTAACATTATTAAAAAGATAAACCTTTTTCACTTATTTGCAAAGACTTAAACTATCTGATTACTTGTTTTAATTAATCTCATAAAAAGAAACAAAGTACCTACAAGGCCGGATAACATTCCTACAGGAACTTCGGCTCCCCAAACGGGAACTAAGTAACAAGTTTGGTCAAGTATAATAAAGAGAATTCCACATATCCAAGGCCCTATTCTTAGTTCACTAATAATGTCTGATTTAAAAAATTTAAATTGCCTAAGTAAATGTGGGAAAACAAGACCCATAAATGAAAAGACACCAAAAAAACTAACGACCGAAATTGTCATGAGTAAGGCCAATATCAAACCTCGTTTTTGGTATTGGTACACTTTTTGGTCAAAACCAAGAGCAAAATCAGCTCCATAATTAAGTAGCCCATAAAAACCAGAAATTTTATAATTACTAATAAAAATAAATAGCCATAATACGATAAAAATCCAAACAACTTCTTCTGAATATTGCTTTAAACTTCCAAACCAAATAGATGCCGGAAACTCCAAATGAAATGCCATAAAAACAAATTGTATAATAGAAAAGAGAGCTCCCACAAATAAATTAAATGCAAGTCCCATAAGTACAACATGTGAAACACTATATTGTTCCCAAATACTCATATTCTTTGCTTTCGGCTTGATAATGAGTATAAGACCGGCCAGAACTAAACCTATAATGAAACTTCTTAGCTCAAATGAAAGACTCAAATCAAGATAAAAATTTGTAAAGTAACTAAGTATAACTCCTATAACTGCTAGAGCGCTCATACCAAGTGTAGATGGTGAAGCTAAGGAGTTTGCGGTAGCAACTTGGGTAAGACTTCCACTCAGACTTAAAAAAAATCCTACGATAAAAGCAAGTACAATACGTGAAAATTCTAAATCAACTAGGAAATCCATAAGGCATCCTGTTCTCGTTTCATTGAATATTGTTTAACTGGTAATGTTTTGAAGTCAAAGTTTGCATGTTCAATAATAAAAACTCTTTTATTTAATATGACTAACTCTTCTAAGAATTCAAAATAAAGGTTCTTATGCCTATGATCTAGAGAAAGAAGAGGCTCATCAAAGAAAAATATATCTCCTCCTAAGTATGCACTTAGTAGTATTTTAACGAATTGATTTTGCCCTCCACTTAATGAATTAAGTGGAATATCATTCAAATTTACAATTTCATTATGATGATTTTGAAAAAAAGGAAGTTCTTTTGTTTGAAAACAATTCATTTGATAAAAAAAGTCTTTTACGGAAATATTGTTAACTGACTCTATTCTTTTTTGATTAATAAACTGACATTTAAATTGAGAGAACAAATTATCTTGATTAAGTTTAAATGTATGTAAAAGACTGGACTTACCAATACCATTTTCACCTACTAAATGAACAATAACTCCTTCATTAAATTCTATTTTACCTTTAGCAAATAATCCTTTATGAAGAGGAGTTAAAATGTTTTCAAGTTCAACATACATAAATCACTTACCTAAGTAGTTTAAGAAATCTTTCAAAAAATAAACTTGTCTTAATCCTGGTATCAACAATCCCCTGTAATAAAGATTGAATTGACTGTCTAATACCTTCACAACTTTTAATGTATCAGTAGTTCCATTTAATAGACCAAATTCTTTTTTTGATTTTATCTTTTTTAATATTTTTTTTGACCATGTTACATAGGCAAGATCACTTGGATAAGTCTTTAGCACTTTAAAATTAACGAGCCATTTTATAGGGCCATCATTAACCATTAGAAGTTCAGGCTTCTTTTTAGAAAGAGAGAGTTCTCCTAAATAAAAAAGATAAGTTTCATTTTTTTGAAAATGAACATCTATTGCCTTAATCGCTGCCACATCTTTATCAATTTTTCTAAGTCTCAATTCGCAATTGATTAAATATGGTAAAAGCTTTTTCTTAGAGCGATCATATGCAACAAAAGGATCAACACCTCTTGTATCAACTTCGATTATTTTCTTTTTAAAGTAATAATTTAATGACTTTTTTAACTCAAAACTTTGATCAAAAATAACAACTGTATTGGGGTCAAACTCCCCTAGTACTTTTTTTCCTAGAAAGATTCCTCCTGGAAGCTTTTTGATATTAAATTTCTTACTTACAGGATGGTAAGCCGAGATGGCCATCAGCTTTAAATCATTAAGGAGTTCTAATTCTTCCAATAACATTGTGACTGGGCCAGATAAACTCACTAATTCAGTATTAAGCCGACAAGCATAAGTAGGAAGTATGAAAAAAAAGATAAAGAGGCTAGAAACCGTTTTCATCAAGAACTTCATTGGCCAACTTATCAACGTGTTCATTTTGTGGATGCCCAGCATGCCCCTTAACCCAATTAAAACTTACATGGCAAATATTAGATAGCTCATCAAGTTTTTTCCACTGGTCTACATTTTCAGGGGTCTTGTTATCGGCCTTCTTCCAACCTCTTCGTTTCCAACCTGCTACCCAAGACTTCATTCCATCCACAACATATTTAGAATCGGTGTAGACATTAACACTATGCATCGGAGTAACTTGGCTTTTTAAAAAACTTAGCCCCTGAACAATCGCCTCTAATTCCATTTTATTGTTTGTCGTCATCTCTGTATGTTCTGCATACTCTTTAATTACATTTTCAGATGAGTCTTGAACCATATAAGCAAAAGATCCTGGACCTGGATTTCCTCGACACGCACCGTCAGTAAAAAGGAAAAAACCATGAGATTTTCTTTTCATACTTAAGTCTAAGCTAAAATCACTGGCCTTTCTTTCATCATCTGGAAGTTTCTTAAGCTCCTCTCTGAGGGTTTTAAGGGCTTCTTTTGCCTTGGAACTTGTAAGAAGTTTACCAATATCTTTTATTTTATTCTCAATGCTCTTTTTTGTCATAAATGCACTTTAACTTTTATTTTGTAAGATGTCATGAACTTGTCAGTAGACACACTGCAAAACAGTTAACAGAAAATACTTTTCAAATGTTTCTAAATTTAATATCTTGGGCAACTATATCACGTAACCAGAGGTATGATTTTGGAGCTTAACTACTCTATTAAAGTTTATAAACAGTATTTTAATTTTGCTTCTTCACATTTTCTTATTTTTGAAGATGGAACAAGAGAGCCACTACACGGGCATAATTATCGAGTTATGATTAAAGGTGAAGTGAGTGAACTCTCTGGAGATATGGTATTCGACTTTTTAGATATAAAACCTATCGTAAGAGAAGTATGTGATTCTCTAGACCATAAACTCCTTATACCAAGAGAAAATACACAAATTGAAATTCATACTAAAGATAAAAATATAAATATTAAAACTCCTTGTGGATCTCAGTTTAGCTTTCCACAAGAAGATGTACTTCTTCTACCTATTCTTAACACAAGTGCAGAGAGACTAGCTATTTATATTAATTCAGAAGTAAGAAGAATAACAAAAGAAAGATTTAATTTTAAATTTGCTAGCCTTGAAATTGAAGTTGAAGAAACTCCTGGTCAGTCTGCAGTATATATTCATAAGGAAGAATTATGATTTTTTCACCTTTAACCTCTGGACACTCTGTTGAGGAAAATGAAATTGAAGCCTTTAAGACTGATATAAGTGCAGATAAATACCTATACCTCATGGCAGGAACCCATGGAGATGAAGTAGAAGGCGTTTATGTTTTACAGCAACTTTTTAGCTGGCTTAAAGAAGAGCATAGCTTAAAAGATCTTCCTATTGTCGTAGTACCTATTCTCAACCCTGATGGATATAGATCTGGTTCAAGAGTGAATTCACACGCTGTAGACCTTAATAGAAATTATCCAACTGAAAATTGGTGTGGTGATTTTAAAAAGAAGAAAAATAACCCAGGACCAAAAGCATTATCTGAACCTGAAAATGTTTTTTTAGATAAGCTATTTCAAAAGTTTCACCCTGGTTTAATTATTTCCTTCCATTCTTGGAAACCCATTTTAAACTTTAACTCAGATTGTGAAGATGTTGCTGAATATCTTTCAAGTTACAATGAATACCCTGTTGCCGGAGATATTGGGTACCCTACACCAGGTTCTCTTGGAACCTATGCTCCTGAAAAATATAGTGCGCCAGTGCTTACATTTGAATGTCCCGTTTTAGGAGATGATGTGTCTTTGAAAAGTATATGGGCGGAGAATGAGCAGGGATTAAAGAGTTTTCTCCAAAGTGAATTACTTATAAAAAAAATCAATTAACTTTTTTTATATTATGAAAAATTCACTTGAGAGCTAATCTCTCCATTAATTATTGATGCCATTCCTAGAACCTTCTCATTCAGATCTCTAACCCAATAATAATTAAAATTAAGGCCATCTTCATTCATTTTATAAGTACGATCTTTTTTTAGTTTAACACCATTACTATAAAGTTTAGCTTCTTTTTCAGCAAAGTAGATATTTCTAAATGCAAGTACCTCATCAATTTTAAGAAATGACATTTCACCAATCGCAAGATCAGCACTTTGTGCATTATCAAGATTACAGCCACCAACTTGCTCTCGGATAAGATCTTGTAGACAGCCAATTGTTCCAAGTTCTTGGGCCATATCCGAAAATAAAGTTCTTATATATGTTCCAGAACTAACTGTTACACGAATTTTAAGAATGGGAAAATTATATTCAACGACTTCCACATTATATATTTCTCTTCGTTTTTTTTCTTTTTTTATCTCAATACCAGCACGTGCCCATTCATGAAGGGCCTTACCTTCATATTTAGCTGCTGAGTACTTATGTGGAGCTTGCCAATACTCTCCTGTAAATTTCTTTGCTAAAGTTTCTTGTATAAAATTTATATCAAATCTAGAAATAACATCTTTAAGATATAATGAACTGTCTTCTTGAGAAAATGCAACAGTCATATCCCCTGTTGGGGTTTCTTTTCCTAAAACACCTACAGCAAGATAAGTCTTAGGTAGACATTCATGTATATATTCATTAAGTCTTTGGGCCCCTGCAACTCCTAACATCAAAACTCCACTTGCAAAAGGGTCTAGAGTTCCAAAATGTCCAATTTTACCATAGGATTTAAAAGAAGGTTTAACCTTTCTGATGATATCATAAGAGGTCAAATCTTTAGGTTTATAGAGATTTACAATGAAAGGAGAATTCATTTTACTCTGAGTCTTTCTCACTTGATAGAAGATTCGTAATTTTTAATTCATCTTCAAATGTAGAGTCATAAATAAGCTCAAGGGCCGGAGTATGACGAACGTTCATCTCTTTTGCCAAAATACTTCTTAATTTATTTTGAACGCCTTCGAGGGCTTTCTTTATATCACCACGTTTAGAAGTATCAAATGTATCCCAATACACCTTAGCATAGGAATAATCATTACTTAATTCGACCCTCGTAAAACTAAGCATTGTAAGACGAGGATCTGCAATATCCTTTCTTAAAACCGTATTGAGTTGATCTTTAATCTTCTCTTCAAATACAACTTTATTATGCCCTTGCTTCCTCGCCATTACTTACTCACTTAAAATGTATTTGCTGTTTCTAATTTTCTTTCTTTTTGTTCAAGAATATAGGCTTCAATTAAGTCATTATTCTTAATATCATTGTATCCCTCAAGGGCCATACCACACTCATAGCCATTAGTAACTTCTTTAACTTCATCTTTAAATCGTTTAAGAGTTGAAAGCTTGCCATCATACATGATCTTACCATCTCTAAGAAGACGAATATTACATCCTCTCTCAATTTTTCCATCGATAACACCACAACCTGCAATCGTTCCAATTTTAGGAATATTAAATGTATCTCTAACCTCGGCCCTACCAATATACTTCTCAACACTCTCTGGAGTTAACATTCCTTCAAGAGCTGCTGTTACATCATCAATAAGATTATAAATAACAGAGTAAGTTCTAATTTCAACACCCTTATCCTCAGCCATTCTTCTAGCTGAAGTAATAGGTCTCATATTAAAACCGATAATATATCCATTAATATTTGATGCCATAGTTACATCATTGTCAGTAATGGCTCCAACACCACCACCAATAATATCGACTGCCACTTCATCATTACCAAGAGCGTTTAAAGCCTCTTTTATTGCCTCCAGTGAGCCCTGAACATCTGAACGAATAATAAGGTTCAGAATTTTCTTCTCACCTGTCTGAACATCTGCATCAGCAAAGAAGTCCTCAAGTGAAGCAACTTTTGGAACTTGTACATTTTCTAATTTCTTTCTTTCTGCCACTCTATTATCAACAACTTTTTTAGCTTCTCTTTCGTTTTTAACAACATTAAGAGTTTCACCAGGTATTGGCGGTTCGTTTAACCCAAGAATCTGGACAGGAACTGACGGACCAGCATCACTAACACTTTTCCCAACTGTATCCATTAGAGTTCTAGCTCTACCATAACACTCACCAACAACAACTGCGTCACCTTTCTTAAGTGTACCTTTTTGAACAAGAACTGTTGCTACTGGTCCACGACCTGTTTCAATTTTAGATTCAATGATAACTCCTTCGGCACTTCCCTTAGGTGATTCTCTTAAATCCATTATCTCTGCTTGTAATTTAATGTTCTCTAGAAGATCATCAATCCCTTCACCTTTAAGTGCAGAAACATTTACAAACATGGTATCCCCACCCCATTCTTCAGGAACAAGTTCAAACTCTGTAAGTTCTTGCTTAATTCTTTCAGGGTTAGCACCTTCTTTATCCATTTTATTGACTGCAACAATGATTGGACATTTTGCATTTTGAGCATACTTAATCGATTCTTTAGTCTGAGGCATAACACCATCGTCTGCAGCAACAACAAGTACAACAATATCAGTAACATTTGCTCCACGTTGTCTCATTGATCCAAAGGCAGCATGGCCAGGAGTATCTAGAAATGTAATCGTTGCGTCACTTACTTTTACTGAGTAGGCTCCAATATGCTGGGTAATTCCCCCTGCTTCACCATCTGTTACTTTAGCTTTTCTAATTGTATCAAGAAGAGTCGTTTTACCATGATCAACGTGCCCCATAACAGTAATTATTGGGTTTCTTACAGGTAAGTTTGAATTTGACTTAGGTTTTTCTTCACCTATAACCGCTGCCTCGTCAAATGCTTTATTTTCAACTCTGTAATCATATAAAGTTGCAATTTCATTTGCTAAGAATAGGCCAATATCATCTTCTTTACTTACAAGTAAATTCAAGTCTAAACATGTATTTTGAAAACTTTCAAATTTCTGACTTAGCTTCTGAGCAAGATCTGCGGCAGTTACAGTTCCATAGATATGAACAACTCTTTTAGAATCTTTTACCTCAGTGATATTTGTTTTCTTAACATCAGAGCCACTATAAATTTTCTTTCTTTTAATTGGAGTATAAACGGTACGCCCAAGAACAGAAGAAGCTAATTTCATTTCCTCGTCCGCTCTAATTTGAGTCATATCTTTAGCTTTTCCACCAGCTTTTTTACTTACAATCGCTGCTAGATCCCCCATACGTTTTTTAGTTTGACCATCTCTATCAGTCGGCAACTTATTGTCACTAGCTGGGTTCGTATTTGCATGAGTAGGTTTCGTTGCAGAAGAAGCATTTGATTCTTTAGATTCAGCTTTAGCTGTATCCTTCTCAGTAGCTTCCGGGACAAATATTGGAGTGAAAGTATGCATCTTTTCTTTAAAGACTTCTTTTTTCTCGTCAGTATCGTCACTCGTTTGCTTCTTAATGACTTTTTTCTTACGTACAACTGTCTTTTTCTTTGTCTCTGTATTATCAGTAGTACCATCTGCCGCATCTTTAACTTCAACAGTAGTTGGCTTTTCTACAGGAGCTTCAACACTAGCAATTTTTTCAATGACAGGCTCTTCATCTTTTGGTTTTTCATCTGACGTACTTGCAGATTTTTTTATAACCTTTTTAACAACCTTCTTTTTTGTCACTTTTTTCTTTGTAACTTTCTTTTTTACCGTCTTAGGAGTAGCTCCACTTGCACCAGAAAACTCTTCCATCGCTTTTGCAACTTCGTCATCTTTCAAAGTAACCATGTGGTTTCTTACATTGAGTCCCATATCCTTTAGCTTTTCAACTAAATCAATAGCACCTATTCCTATTTCGTTTGCAAGTTCAAATACTTTTTTAGGCATCTAGTTCTCCCTAATTTTAACCTATTTAAGTTTAAACGCAGCCAATTCTTCTCTAAGTCTTCTTTCTGCATCAGAAAACTTATCTGAATCATCTGCATCTGCATCTGAAGAATCACCATTATCTTTGATCATTCCCATTCTTGCAGACGGAACAGCTGAAGCGGAAACAATTTCGTCCTCTTCCTCTGGTTCATTATTTATAGCATCGTTTTCAAGCGCTTCTGCAGCAGAAGCAATAAGAGTTTGAGCTTCTTCGCTTTCAATATCTAATATTCTTTGGATTTCTTCTGGCTCACTTGCACTT